>JAPHSW010000116.1 GCA_026196615.1 Gammaproteobacteria bacterium
CATGTACTTTGCCCAGGATATCATCCATTGAATCTGAAATAGCGCCTGATACGGTACAGTTAATGGTTGAAGTGGCTGGCTTGTGTTCTTGTGCTCCAGCATTCGAAATAATACGACCGGCAGGGATAACGCCCTGACGTAAGGCCCATAAAAATTCAGTGTAGTAGCGTTCCTGATTTTTTTTGCCTTGTTCAACATCAGAGAGTGCTTTAGCAACTCGTTTGTATGTTTCATCAATATTGGCATCAACCGCATCACCTTCTTTCGTTTTCAAACGATATTTAGTATCCCAAATATCTAAAGAAGCATCTTGCAGTGGTATTTCTGTTACTGAATTGGGTATGGCGTGCAATTGAGCTGTCATTACTAAATAATCCCCGGTCTGAAAACTGATAAGTTAGGTGATGGTAATTAATGTTTATAGTGCCTGTAACTTTTCATTTTAAGTGTTGCTCACTTAAATAATAATAAAGTTGCTGACTGATATTTAAAGTATCAGGAAATAAGTATCATCTAACACCTTGAAAACTTTTATTATTTTTGGGTGTAGTGTTTATCTTGTGTCTTTTTTGTAAAAAAACACAAGATGTTGTGTTCTGATGTGCAAATCCTAATTATTTCAGGGGCTGAGGTCAAGCCCTTTTTTAATAAAATTAACACTTTTTTATGAGAAATATTGTGGACATTTTTAAAAGTCAGACAGGGCAAGGGGTTGAGAAAATTTAGTATATTAGTAAATTATGGGCTGTTTTAGAAAAAAACAGGAAATAGTTTAAATTTTAACCAGAATTGGAATATTAGCGTTTCTCTATGTTTTTCTGAGAGGGGTCAGTTTGTCGACCGTCATAAGCGCCTGATCATCTGCAAACAACACTTTGACTTGCTGGCCTTTTTTTAATTGGGTTGTGGATTTTATAAGCTCATCTTGTTCATTTTTAACCAGACTATAACCACGTCCTAAAGTGGCTAAAGGACTGAATGCATCCATTTCTCTGGCCAGTGATGCAATTTTTTGCTGCAATTGTTCAAAGTGAGGTTGCAGACTGTGTTGCAGGCGTTGTTGCAAGTACTGAAGTTGTGTTTGTTGATGCTTTAGCTGATGTACAGGTGAATGCTGTTGTAGACGAGCTTCTAAAGTTAATATTTTTTCTCTTCGGGATTGTATCTGTAATTTAAGGTGCTGCTCTAAGCGAGCTGATAAGTCATCAATGCGTTGCGAGATTTCATCCAGATAGCGTCCAGGATGCTTGAGTTGTTTGTATTGCCACTGTAATTGTTGTTGAAGTGATAAAATATGGCGTTCAATATGAGTGCTTAATTGTTTCTCAATGCCATAAAGCCAGTTAAGCCATTCTTCTTGGTCAGGGCTGACTAATTCTGCCGCAGCAGAGGGGGTTGCTGCTCGGACATCAGCAACAAAGTCACAAATAGTAAAGTCCACTTCATGGCCCACAGAACTGACGATAGGAATTGGACAATCATGAATTGCCAAAGCCAGGGACTCGTGATTAAACGCCCAGAGATCTTCAATTGAACCACCACCACGGCCAATAATTAAGACATCACATAAAGCCTGGGTTTGTGCTTGTTGTAAAGCATGGAGCAACTGTTCAGGAGCGCTATCTCCCTGAACTTGAGCTGGGTAAATAATAACGGGTAAGGCCGGAAAACGCCGTTCTAGAACATTGAGAATATCCTGTAAGGCTGCACCTGTTGGTGATGTGATAATACCAATACAACGAGGAATTTCAGGCAGGCTTTGTTTATGTTGGCTATCAAATAAGCCCTGAGCCTGAAGTTTTTGTTTCAATTGCTCATAGGCTCGTTGCAGAGTACCTACACCAGCATCTTCCATGCTATCGACTATTAACTGAAAATCACCACGGGCTTCATAGAGACTCACTCGGGCTTTGACCAGAATCTGCATTCCTTCATTGGGTGTGAAAGTGAGTCGTTGATTACTCTGGCGGAACATAGCACATCGTACCTGACTGCGATCATCTTTGAGAGTAAAATACCAGTGCCCAGAGCGAGGCATCGCCAGGTTTGATATCTCACCAGACACCCATACCGAAGGAAAATTATATTCCAGTACACTTTTTACGTTGCGGGTAAAATCAGAGACAGAAAGGATATTAAGTTCAGTACTTTTGGTCATTTGGGTATCATACAGAAGAAATTTATCAGGGCAACCCTGTGTTTATTCTAAAATCTTTAATGCTATATTAGAAAATATTGATAAAGAACAATGTTTTCGCTAAAATGGTGTCACATTTTCATCAGGACGATGACTATGGATGCGGTTTTAACTGTTTTTTACTAAGGCACCTATTATATATAGTTGCTCAGGCTTTGATAAGGAAATCACCCAAATGCCCCCTCAAGCTTCTCAAAATAGCTCCCCAGGTAACACCCAGCGCCTGACACTGGATATTAGTAATTGCATTGAAGAGCTGAAAATATTCGAGCTTTCTGGTCAGCAAACCCTCTCTGCTCCCTACGAATTTACCGCTCGATTTATCTGTGGTATTCCAGATTTAGACTTGAGTCAACTCGCTAAGCAAGCAACTATTATCACTCTATATTACAAAAATGAGTCTCGTTATTTTCATGGCATTATTAAAGATGCAAAAATGATGGGGGAAAATGGTCAATCCTATGTTTATGAAATCACTCTGGTTCCAAAACTCTGGTTTTTGAATTATCGCAACAATTGTCGAATTTATCAGCATAAAACTGTTGTTCAGATCATCAGTCAATTGCTTGATGAGGCAGGTTTAAAGTCGGATGAATATGAGTTTCATCTAAAAGAAAAATACGCAGAATTAAACTATACCGTACAATTCAATGAAAGTGACTTTTCTTTTATTTCACGCTTATTGGAACGTCATGGTATTCATTATCATTTTGTTCATCAGCATGATAAACACACATTGGTGTTTGCTGATATCAATGAATCTCTTCCACATATCAAAGAACCTGAAATTGAGCTAAGGCCTCGTAATGGCCTTGAACCAGAGTACACTAGTTTTGCCAGTTTTCAACTGGGAGCAAGAGTTGCTTATGACCATGCGACTCATATAGGCTTTGATTTAACCCGGCCTGCCAAAGAACTTAAGCATGTCAAACATCAAAAAGAGAGCCAATATCTTGAGCACTATAGTTTTCATGAGCATCTGAGTTTTGAAAATGCTGAAGCAGGGCAGCATTATATAGAGCAAAGCCTGCAGGCATTTAAAGCACAAACCGAATTTGGTAAGACAAGTGGTGATGTGATTCGTATGGAGCCAGGGCATCGATTCAATCTAATCAATCATATGCGCTCCGATTTTAATCAAAAATATCTCATTCATAATGTTGAATTTGACGTAAAGCAGTATGCCTCTCTGGAAGAATATGCCGGTAGTGAAACTGGTTTTTATTATAATAATACAGTTCAGATTATCCCTGATCATATTCGTTTTAAACCACCTCAAATTACAGAAAAGCCACAACTGGATTATCAGGATGGTGTTTTTGTGACAGGCCCAAAAGGGGAAGAGATTTATACGGATAAATATGGTCGAGTTAAGGTCCAGTTCCCCTGGGATAGAGAAGGCCAGAATGATGAAAATTCATCTTGCTGGATACCTGTCTCTCAAAGTTGGGCTGGTAATCAATGGGGGAAAATACATATTCCCAGAATTGGACATGAAGTACTGGTCAGTTTTATTAATGGTGATCCAGATCACCCTATTATTGTAGGGTCACTTTATAATGCAATTAATCGTCCTCCCTATGCATTACCCAGGCATAAAACCAGAAGTACTACAAAAACCAATAGTTCACTGGGTGGGAAAGGCTTTAATGAAATTCGTTTTGAAGATAAAAAAGGCCAGGAACAAATTGCTATCTTTGCAGAAAAAGACATTGATAATCGAGTTAAAAATGATCGTCGAGAACACATTGAACATGACCGACATTTGATTGTTGAGAAAGAACGTTATGAGCACATTAAAAATAATAAACATCTGATTATTGATAAAAATCAGAATGTTGAAATTGGTCAGAGTGCGCACCTATCCGTAGGACAGACTCATCATACCACAGTAGGACAAGATTTCTATCTTGAAGCTGGTAATGAAATTCACATCAAAGCTGGAAATAAAATGGTGTTTGATGCAGGAGAAATGCTCAGCATGAAAGCTGGCGGGAGTGTTATGAAAACCAGCGCAGGAGGTGTTGGTTTTAATGGGGCTACGATTCGTATTAATGAAGGAGGGAGTCCGGGTTCAGGTTCAGGGGCCAGTCCTGTTGAACCAAAAATGCCTCAGGTAGCGGATAAGGATTATCCAGGGTATGTCGCAAAAGCACGTAAGGTAATGGCCAAACATGTTCCATTACGTTTAATGGAGCAAGAAATACCCGAAGAGCCCAAGCCCATTCCACCCAGAGTTTATAATGAAGAGTTTTTAGTACCACCAGTGATACCAGAAGATCCTTTTTATTTTTCAGTTCAGTTAAGAGATCATCATAATAAAATTTTATCGGGCATTGCTTATGAGTTGACTTTGGATGACAAAGAATACAAAGGAATAACAAACAGTGAAGGATTCATTGAATTTGAAATTGTGAAAAAACCAAAAAAATTAACGCTTTCTTATCGACCAATTAAAGCAAATCCTGATTATGTAGAGTACTGGGAAGGTAGCATTGATACTCTCGAAGATAATACAAAAGGACAACAGCGACGTTTACAACAACAGGGATATTATCCTGGTGATATTGATGGTCAGGATATGGGTAAAACATCATCAGCCTGGTCTAAGTTTTCTCAGCATCAAAAGAAACAATCACGTGATGAAAATCGATTAAGTAACCCTGAACAATCAAATTCAGATAAAAAATAACTAAGTTGAAAATTGAGTTAATAATCAAGGATGAAATAAAAATCAATGGCTTCAAATGAAATTGTTGTAAAAGATATTATGACTGATTGTCATGAAACTGAAGAATTACTCAAGCAATTACAACAAGAAAAAGATGAATTGTATACAAAAGGAGAAGAATATTATAAAAAATATAATAGTCATCCTCCTATATTTTTAAGAGAATATATTGAATCGGTTGATCGTGTTGATGCACTACAAAAACAGCTTGATCGTTTGCAACTAATGAGTAAAGAAATTGCGCCAGAATATCAAGCATGTCAAAGTTGGCTTGAAAAAGCCAAACAAGGTGAATTTGAATGTGAGGTTAATTTATTTAAGCAGCCACATTCAGAGAGAGATTTAGGTAAAGAAAATAATGTACTTGCCAGTACTGCATTGAGTACTACTCTTAAGTTTGTCTATGCTGATGATAAAAAAGAAGTTGTTGACAATGGCTACATCTTCTATTGGGTTTATGATGAGCATATAGAAGATAAGATTGAAGATGACCAATATATCAAATTTACAACCATTGCTCGCCCTATGTTACCAGTTGGTGTTGGTAGGACTGATAAAAATGGTCAATTAAGAAAAAGTATGTTTTTTAAACAAAACACTTTTTCACATATCCAGGATGAGAAGAAACATTATATTAAACTTAATTTAAAATGGGATAAAAATTTTACTAATTTAAAACCTAAATCAGGAAAATCACTGTCTGAAAATATTCAAGACAGTATGAGCCATTGGAATAAATTCGGACAATTACAAGGAAGCCGACCCTTTTATCTTGAACATAGTAAGGCTAATCGAGGTCATTTTGATAGGGAGTTAAATACTGATGAACGAAATTTACAAGATTTATATGCCTTTCACTTATCACAAGAAGATTTTGAAAAAGCGGAAACGTTAATAAAAAATATTAAAGGAAATGAACGCCAAGATTTTTTTAAACAAGTCAGCAATCAATACTTCTATCTATTTAAACCTTATGGTTTTATGTGCTATCCCATTGATAGAGGTTCATTTGTTACTAAAGATCTAAAAGAACTCACCAGCAAGGATGAAAATAACTTTTCAGTCGCATGGAAAGGTTATCTTAATCCAGAAAAAACAAATCCTCCTGAAATGACAATACCAATTCATTGTACTTTGCCTGAATGGGATCGACGAGTTCAAAGACAGATTAGAAGATTAAAAAAAGCTCAAGATGTTTATTTTACAGCATTAAGACCTCATAACAAAGCCATTGCCCACCTTGATGGTATGTTACAGTCAGCAACCTGTTATGGACAATATTCAGCTGATATTCTACGGGAAAAGGCTGAACTTGAAATATTAGAAAAATCATCTACAAAAAAAATTGATAAACGATTAATCTTAAAAGAAAGTAATAAAACAACTGCTTTGATAGATAATATTAAAAGTATACAAAACTCTATTGAAGAAGCTATTGAGGATGAAAAAAATAGTGATCATAATTTATCTCTTAAAGAGCATCTTGATGATATAGAGGTTCAGGCTAATAAATTACGTAGTATGCTTAAATCAAAAGCATTGATTACAGAATTTAAACGCTACTGGGGTGAAAATGGTCCAGAAGAAAATAAAGATGGGGTACTAAAAGCAGGGCCTGATATGCAGGAAGAGCCCTATTGGGTTCATTTTATTCATACCTATTGTGAATCAATTATTATCTTAAGATCAACTCCATTGGGGAGCCAAATATTCAAAGAAGATATCAGTCCTGTTTTGGATGTGATGATAGAAACCATGGATTGGAGTGGGCTTTTGCCAGGAGGAGAATTTAATGACATTTTGGAAAGTGTTGATGTACTGTTTGATGATAAGAGAAAAGATAAAAATAATTTGATAATTGGTTCATTAAAAGAAAGGTTGGAACAGTTAGATAAAAAAAGTAATAAGTTTCAATATGAAAATGATGATTCATTGTTCTATATTTTACTTAAAGGCTGGAAAGAGGGTGCGGGAACGTTATTTCATAGAGTACCTGGACCTCCTTCTGTTTTACAAACTGTATTAGATGTTTATGCAGATCACATTTCAAAAAAAATCCAACGTAATACTTTACAAAAAGGAAAAGGCTCATATCACATCAAGTTTATGTTATTTGTTTGCCAAAAGTTTGGTGTTTTGAAGATAGGTAATGAAGTAGATAATTTAAATACACTTTATAGTGCATTGAGAGCGCATGGTAGAATGCATTCATCTGGTAGTAAAAATCAGAAGGGTGGAAAAAATTATTATAGTCATTCTGCATTAAAAGCTAGAAGAGATTATCTATCTGGTCAAATTAATCTAATAGTTGAGCAAAAAGATAGCCTAAATAAAATTATGGAGTCTGTTGAAGCAACAAAACATTTCATTTTTGGAAATTTTAATCAACGTCCTTTTCCAGGATTTTCAGCAGACTCGAACCAGTCAGGTAGTTTCTCAGATGTTGTTTATACAGAAAATAAACATCTTGTATATAAAAGTGTGATGGGAATTGTTAATTTATGTTTTTTAACTGAAAGTTTGGGAAACTTACCTAAGGATTCAACAAAGCACTGGGATGAGGGAGAGTATTTGCGATATGCAGCCTTATTAACTGATAGCCTGGGTGGTGCGGTCTTAACAACCTATCAAACCAGCAACTTGATAACAAACTTAAGGTTGACCTATTTAGTCAATAAAATGGAACAAGCAAAACAAAGCAGTCTTATTTTCTGGCAGAATGTTGATAAAAAACATAAAAGTATTTTTATGTTTATGGATAATTTATCAGCTTCATTAAGTGTCCTCGGGGCATCCATAGCTGTAATGGATGCTATAAAATATCAAAAGCAAGGTAAAACTGAAGAACAAATTGCTTCATGGCTAAAAGCTGCAGGGGCAGGGATGACTGTCTATGGTTTTTATGCAGGAAAATATGCAGCAGATGGAGCTTTTGCCTACTTAAGTCGCAAAGTAGGTATCAGGATGTCTCGAACACTGGCTTTCGCTGGTGCTGCATTATTTATTCCTGGAATAGGTGAAGGAGTTGCTGTAGTGGGTGCAATTCTTAATACGGTTATGCTTGCTTATGATGTATTGGATATTATCCACAACTATAATAAATCCACCTTATTGCAGCAATTTGATTTTCATCATGAACAATTTAGCAATATGAATACTCAATCTTATTTTGCACTTGATAGTGGTGAGGTTAGAAAGAAGTATAAGGCAATTGGAAAATATGATGGTCTAATTACAGGATTAAATTGGGATGATTTACATACTAATGCAGTCATTCCTTTAATTACCAATGGTATGCCAGAAGAACAGGTAATAGATATGATGGAAAATGATTATCGACGGATGATCAGTGAATTAATTGACTTATCAGATACTTTGAATAGCCTAAGAAATACTGATAGTTATTATATTATCGATGAAAAAAAAGAAACGGTTCAGGAAATCATTAAAAGACTGAATGATGGTCAGTTTTTTGATAAAGCATGTTTTAAAACTTATGAACAAATTCAATTTTTAGGGCAATATCGTGCATATAATCGTTTACCATACCCTAAAGGCTAAATAATGGAATATAGAAAAGGAAGCATTATGAAGAACCACCTTTGTATCATTTTTTGTATAGTAGTAATGCTATTACCCACTCACTTGTTAGCACAGATTGTGACTGATGATATTGATGAACAAGCAGCAATTGAAGCAGTATTAAAAGATGCTGATTTGGAATGGGAGGATGTCGAGTTTTATAAGGATTTAATAATTGATGGTAACAAAAATGGACATAGCCAAATACGAAGAGAATCAAAAGAAAAGCTTTGGGATATTAGAGCGGTTGAAAATAGAGAAATCTTTTTAAATACAGAAGGGAAAGTTATTGCTATTAACTTAAGTGATACCAAATTTAAGACCGTCAATTTGATTGAAAATTTTAAGTCATTAGTTTTTTTTAGATGTTTTGGTTGTAATGAAATTATTATAGATAAGTTATCAAACCTCCCTGAACTAGAGGATTTAAATATTGGTTTAAGTGGTTTGAAAAAAATTCCTAAATTATCAAATTTAAATAAATTAAAATTTTTAAATTTTAATAGAAACTTCATTAGAGAAATTACTAATCTGGATAATGTGCCCTCGTTAATAAGGTTGGATTTAGAATACTGTGATATTGAAAAAATATCAGGCTTAGATAACCTTATTAATCTTGAAATTTTACACCTTGATGGTAGTAATGAATCAGAGAAAAAAATATCAAAAATAGAGAATCTAGAAAAATTAGTAAAGTTAAAGGAACTTGAAATAAGAACACATAAAATAAAAAAAATAGAAAATCTGGACTCATTAATTTCACTTGAAAGGCTTGTTTTGACAAGAAATGAAGTTGCAGAAATCGAAGGATTAGATAAACTAGATAATCTACGGTATTTAGGCTTGTCAACGAATAAAATAGCAGAAATAAAAAATCTTAATAATGTAAAAAAATTAGAAATATTAAATTTAAGTGGTAATTTAATTGAAGAAGTTGAAGGCTTAAAAAAATTAATAAATTTAAAAACATTATACTTAAGTAGTAATGAAATAGAAAAAATTAAAGGCTTAACTGAATTAAAAAAACTAAATGTTTTAGAGCTTACTTTTAATAAAATAAAAAAAATTGAAGGTTTAAGTGAATTAAATAAACTAAAAAAGTTAGAGTTAGATCATAATGAAATAACAAAAATTGAAGGGCTTGATAAACTTGAAAGTTTGTATTTTTTGAAGCTTGATGATAATGATATTGAGAAAATGGAAGGTCTTGACTATTTAAACAATATTATTTATTTATATTTAAAAAATACTAAAATAAAAAAAGCTGAAAATTATGAAGGTATGAAGAAGTTAGAGCTTTTTAATTTGACTAATAGTGATCCTGATGTAGAAATTAATGGGATTGATGAAATGTTAAAATTTAGCAGAAGTAATATAAAACGAGCTTCAGATTTAAGATATAAAAAAATACGGGAAGAAAAGAACAAAAAGGATATTAAATAATGAATAATCAGGAGGAAATTATTCTAGGAAAAAATAAACCTCATATTTATCTTGTTGTTTTCATTGTTTCAGTTTTTCCATCCGTATTTATGATTGCATTCATTATTTATCATGATTTTGATACGACATCTTTAATTGTTGGTTTACTATTTTCTCCAGTCTTTATTTATCTTCTACGATATGGTTATAAAATACACTCCATGATCAATAATGAAATTATTATTTCTGAATCAGGAATAATAATAGAAGATTATCGTGAGAATGAATTTAAATGGTCTGATATTAACTCATATTCATTACAAGGTTTTAAGACAAGAGAACCTGATAACCACTGTTTTTTATATTTAAAGACAAATAATAGAGAAGATATAAAACCTCATATGCTAGAAATGCCTGAAAGTTACCTTGAAGATGGCATTATTGTCTGTGATTTATCAAAATATTTAGTGGACTCTGATGACTTTAAAGAGAAAATCAATTTTCATTTAACTCAAACTTTATAACCAAAACTTTATTTTTCTATTAATAGATGATATTTTTTCTAATTATAATAATCAGTGTATTTATCAACCTTAAGAAACAAAAAAAGAAAATAAGTTACATTTACTATACTAGTCTTTTCGCAATGCTGCAATTGATGAGAGTAGATGACGATCCATCATATTCATATCTTCAATGTTGACTTCATGCAAATTATAATGAGCAAAGCTACTGGTTATTTTTTTTCTCTGAAGTAAATCAAGAGAAGTGATTGCTTCTTCATCAATATTGATGTGCTTTTTATTAAGAACAATAAAATCATCGCCATGCACTCTAAAGATTAAACTATCTGGATAGGACGTTTTAAGAAAAGAGGAAAATTCTTTAAGTAATTGATCACCTTCATTCCAACCATGTTTATTGTTGAATTTTGAGAAATTATGTAAATAGATGATGTTAATGCAGTTATATTCTTTATCATATTTGTTTCGTATAAGTATGATATTTAAATAATTTCGATTATAAGTGTCAGATACAATATCTTTAAAAAAATATGAAAAACGTTCTTTTTCTAACTCTGTTTTTGGCATTTGAGAAATGTCTTCTTCAATCTCAATTTTTTCTAAAACATTCATTGCAATATCTACAACTTCCGGATGAAATTGTTTCCCACTAAAGTTTTTTATTTCTTTTAGAGCCTCTTCTTTAGATTTTCGAGCCTTGTAAATTCGGTTAGTAGTCATTGCATCAAATGCATCAGCAACAATCATGATGCGTGATAATGGTAGTATTTCATTATCTTTTTTTCCTTGAGGGTATCCATGACCATCAAAACGTTCATGATGATCTAAAACAACATCGGCCAGATCATTGAACATGGGAATTTTTTTTAGCAAATTATAACTTTCACTAACATGTTCCTTAATAAGTTTGTATTCAAGTTTATTAAGTCTTTCAGGTTTTAGGAGAATTGAATCTGGTGTGGCGATTTTACCTAGATCATGTAACATTGCTGCTTGATATAACTTTTGAACTTCTTTGTCAGAATAACCCATGGCTTCAGAAATAAGCTTACAGTATTTTGCAACACGCAGGCTGTGTCCACCAGTATAAGAATCTCTGTCTTCAATCATGTTAACGATTGAGTATAGAGTTTGTTTGTAGTTATGAACTTTCTCATCATATAATTTTTTATATTCACGAGTTTTATCGACAACCATTTTTTCCAGGTTTTTTTTATAATTTTCATTTTCCTTAAAACGTTTAATTTTTGAAATAGTACTTTCAAGGATCTGATTGACCTGAGTGAAATCAATAGGTTTTATGATATAGCCATTTATGCCCGTTTTAATGGCTTCGACAAAATATTCAGGGTTTGTATAAGCTGAAGTGATGATAATATCTTGTTCAGGATTGATTTCTTTAATTTTTTTAGACATTTGAATGCCATTTAATTTTGGCATTTCTATATCAGTAATAATAATGTCGTAGTGATTACTAACATAAAGCTCTAAACCTTGCTCTCCGTTTTCTGCTACATCAATGTGTTTAAAAAGCTTGTTAAAATAACGACTAACAGATTCTCTTAATGCAGGTTCATCTTCTACATATAAAAGCCTAATTGATTGTGCTGCTTTTTTAAGTTTTTTTAACTGACTCATAATTTGAATTTTTTTTCAATTTTTGTTAATAGTTCAAACATTTGTTCAAACTCAATGGGCTTTAGGAAAAAATAATCAATCTTATCATCAATCTTATCATCAATCTTATTATCATTATCATTATCATCGATTGTTGCTGTTAGAATTGTTGTAAAAATGGGTTTCTGTATTTTTTCTGCTTCATGAATCATTTTATATAGCATTTCATCGCCATACATTTTGGGCATTTTAATATCGCTGATAATAATGTCGCACGGATCTGATTTAAATAATTCCAAGCCATCTTTCCCGTTAGAGGCTACGCGAACCTGTGAGAAAAATTTTTTAAAAAATATTTCACCTTGCTCTCTCAAAGGTGCTTCATCTTCAACATATAAAAGTTTTAGATGATTTACTTTTTCTCGAAGCTTTTTTTTATCAATCATATGGTTACCAATGATACGGAGTTTTTATTTGGGATATGAAATTTTAAAAAAGGCATTATCCTGTTTGATAAATGAATTATGTTATTATTCTTAATAAATAAATTCAGTCCTATTTATTATTTAGCGTTAGTGTATGGATATTAACGCCAATTGACTGCGTTTTAATAAACTTTCTAATATTATTACAAATAATAGGGTTAATCGCCATCCATTGGGACGGTAATAGTAAATTTTGAACCATTATCGATATTTTCCACCTCAATATTACCGTCCATGTGTTTTTCAATGATAATTTTAGACATATAAAGACCTAAGCCTGTACCTGACTTCTTATCTTTGGTAGAAAAGTAAGGGTCAAAAATTTTATTCTTAATATGAGTATCGATTCCCCCGGCATTGTCACTTATAGATATTTTTAGATTATTGTCTGCTTCATAGATATCAATACGGATGTTCCTATTATCCTGACAATGCTCAATTAGAGCTTGTTTTGCATTTTTTATTATATTAATGAGTACTTGCAATAATTCTCTGCTATGGATTAATAAGTTGCGATGGCTTTGATAATTTGTTATTACTACAATATTGTTGTGTTCCAAACTTTTACCAACAATATCTAGACATTCTTCCATAATTTTCTGTGGGACAACGGAGTCTTTTGTTTTGCCAGGTTTAAAAAAATTTCTAAAATCATCAATTGTTTTTGAGAGATATCGTGTTTGTTCAATGATGCGTTTGGCATCTTGACTAAAAGTTTCTAGTTTTACTTCATCAAACTCTATATCAGCTAGCATGTTATTGGCTTCCATTGCTATGACACTGATTGGCTGGCGCCATTGATGAGCAATCATACTAATCATTTCACCCATCGCTGCATGCCGTGATTGGGCTAGGATTAACTCATCTTGAGCTTTTATTTTTTCTTGTGCTTTTTGACGTTCTGTTATATCCGTGAAAACAATGACAGCCCCTACAACCTGATTGTCTTCCATTAGAGGTGAGCTGATGTACTCTACTGGAAAACTACTACCGTCCTTGCGCCAGAAAACCTCATCATTGACCTTCATGATTTTTCTATCTCTTATGCTAAGGCCAATTTTACATTCTGATTCGGGATAATTGGAGCCATCAGAGTGAGTGTGATGAAAAAGAATATGATTTGGGCGACCAATGACTTCATCAACACTAAATCCCAGCATGCTTTCTGCCGCAGGATTAAAAAAAATGGCGTTTCCATTAACATCTATACCATAGATACCTTCAGCAACTGAGGTTAGAAGTAACTGTTTTTCTTGACTGATATTTGCTAATTCTTGAGTTCTTTCTTGCACCCTGATATCTAATTCATCTTTAGCTTTTTGAAGTGATTGACGTGAAATATTAAGACTTTTATTCAGTCGAGACACATAACCCGTAATGGCAATCATTGCGAGGAGTGCCAGGAAACCTAGAAGCATCCAATGCCAATAAAGCCGAATAACATCTTTAAAACTCACTTTTCCCCAATCATGATAGAGACCAACTTTTAATCGTTTGAGTAATTCGTGAACATCACTATAGTTTTGTGCAACATCCCATCCAGCAAAAAGGGCAGACTGTGCCGCAGTGCTGCTTTCAGGCATATCAAGAAGTGCAATGGCTACAGATTTACTGAGAGTATCTGATGTTGACGGAAGTTTGGCAAATGGCCATTCTGAATAAAGTGAGGTGCTTCTTAAAAAATCAAAATGAGTTTTGTTATCTGTAACCTGAGCGTTGATCACGCGGTAATTCTCAATATTGATCAAACCTTCTTGTTCCATACGTTCCAATGTGTCTGTTCTCACTGTACCAACATCGCCATGACCATCACGTAATGATTTGACGACTTGATCATGAGAACCAACAAATTCTAGTTGACTTAAATCTTCATAAGGATTGATATTATTTTTTTCCAATTCTCCCCAGGCCATTAAAAATCCCCCTAGAGAATTTTTATCCACGGCTAATAGACTTTTGCCTTTAATGTCAGCTAATGAGTTTATATTCTGGTTGTCTGAGCGAACAATAATGACACCACCAAAAAAAGTACTGTTGGAACTGCCCAATTTATTTTTGAGGGTTGCAATTGGCTGAATACCATAAAGTGCTTCAAGTTCTACATAATAGAAAGGGTTGGATAATACAAAATCCACTTGCTTATTTTCCACTGCAGGAAATATTGCATCAAAGCCGAGAGGTTTAATTATAAAGTGATGTCCTGGAATTTTTTGATTAAGATAGTCAATGGTAGGTTCCCATTTCTTGAGAGCATGATTAATCCCACGTTTGGCAAGAACGCCGATTCTAATTTCTATATCATGCTGTTCGTTTGTTTCGACTGATAAAGTGTGGCTTGGTACTACCATCAGTAGTATAAGAATCATGATTTTTATATACAGTGTAAAGTGGTCAATTAACCATTTTGATGTCTGCCTATCCATCATGATTGGCCTCCAATGGAAGCTGTAGAATAAATTTCACGCCATCATTGGTATTTTTCACTAACATTTCGCCTCCGAGATGTTCTTCAATAATGGTTTTTGACATATACAAACCTAAGCCTGTTCCTGATTTTTTATCTTTGGTTGAAAAGTAAGGTTCAAAAATTTTGTTTTGATTGTCTTCTTTGATGCCTCCAGCATTATCAGTGATAGAAATGTGTACTTTTTCATCGAGTTCAAAAATATCAATAATCAGTTTACGTTCTGTTTCCCTATTTTCCATCAAAGCTTCTTTAGCATTTTTAATCAGGTTAATTATAACTTGTAATAATTCTCTACTATAGAGAAAAAGACTGCGTTCACTTCGGTAATTTTTTATGATTTCAATATTATTATTTTCCAGGCTTTTTCCTACGATAGAAAAGCATTCTTCCATAATTTGTTGTGGTATGGCTTGTTCTTTTTTCTTGCCGGGTCTGAAAAAGTTTCTGAAATCATCAATTGTTTTTGATAAGTATTGAGTCTGTTCAATGATATTTCTTGCGTCTTTAGAAAATGCATCAGGTTGGATATCATCAAACTCAATATCTGCAAGCATGTTATTGGCTTCCATTGCGATGACGCTGATAGGTTGTCGCCATTGATGGGCAATCATACTGATCATTTCACCCATTGCAGCATGTCTGGACTGAGTCATGATTAATTCATCTTGGGCTTTAATTTTTTCTTGAGCAATTTTTCTTTCTTCAATTTCATTGACTAGAGCAAGGTAGGACTCATTTAAACGAGTATCAATTCGTTTCAGGTAACGATTAAAAATAAAAAAACAAATTAGGCTTAAAATAGTGATAATTACAATTAATTTTGAAAATAATAAATTTAATGCATTAACATCATCAGTGCTGTTTCTTAAAATAATGAAATGTCCAATATGTCGTCCACCTTCATTCAACAAGGAAAAAGAACCTGAGGTATAATAATCATTGCCTAGACTAAAATGGCTCATTTTATTGCTAGATAATTGTTCGCTGATATTATCTAATTTATCGTAATCAGAATCGAGTAATCGGTTACCACCGTAGACAATTGTATGATGATATAATTTGTTAAGGTTGAAGCCGTGCCTATGTCCTTGTTGAGCTAGTTTTAAATCTTGTTCATTTTCTTCCGTTAGGACTAACAAACTCACATTTTCTATATCTTCAAGAGTATCTAATACTAGATCCATATTAAGTTTAATTTCTACATAAACAGGTGTGAGAGCTTTAGAATTTATGACTTTGGAAGTAATTAATCGAAGTTCTTTATTAGTTGTCAATTCCAGACCATATGTAAGCTCATTAGTATTAATTGCTCTGTTAGACACATAGTCACTCACTATTTCATTTTTTTTCTCCTCTTCATTTTGATTGATACTCAATAAATATTTTTTATCATTTGAATAATAATTAATCTCTGTTACAAGAAACATATCTTCAAGGATTGAAAAGAATTGTTCACTACAAAAACGTAAATTATCAATATTTGATTCGGTTAAGGCGGATTGAATACATTGACTGCTTTCAATGACATAAATTTGGCTGGAAATAAGTTGTGCGGTTTCATCAATCTTACGTAGAAAATTTTTTTCAATATTGTTCAGAGTTTTCTGTGATTCATTGGTTTTATTATTGACTTCGATAACATAGACCGCAACAAAAAATATGAGGATAATCGCCGCATAGGAGACGACTAAGGGCCAAAGAATTGAACGTTTTATGGAAGTAAGATTATGTGTTTCCACTAGGACTACCTCATTCACTAATCTTAGTAGTTTATCAAGTAGAACAAAACTACTGTAAAATCAATCTTATAGGAAGCAATTTTATCCCTATTCATCGAACCATTGCTAAAGATCAACTGTTGTTGTCCATCTATTCTCTGAAATGAACTTAATTCATTTGAGTTTATTTTTGTTCTTTTCGAATTCATAAAAATAGATTATAATAATCTGTTATCTAATTAACTTTCACTTGGAGGGATTTCCCCTAATGCGAATCGTTGAAGAAGCACTGACCTTTGATGATGTTTTACTTATTCCTGCCTTTTCTGAAGTCTTGCCTAAAGGTGTCTCGCTTGAGACTAAATTGACCAAAGATATTGTTCTGAATATTCCTATGGTTTCTGCTGCAATGGATACTGTGACAGAGCATCGTATGGCGATAGCAATGGCACAACAAGGTGGTATTGGTATTATTCACAAAAATATGACAATAAAACAACAGGCAAGAGAAGTCTCCAAGGTTAAAAAACATGAAAGTGGTGTGGTGACTGATCCTATTACGGTTTCTCCAGACACAAGTATTCGTGATGTAATGGAGTTAACCAGACAAAAACGCATTTCTGGTGTACCAGTTGTCGATGGCGACGATTTAGTGGGCATTGTGACCAGTCGGGATTTACGTTTTGAAACCCATCTGGATGGTGCTGTTAGCACGATAATGACGCCAAAAGAGCGTTTGGTTACGGTTGCTGAAGGTGCAGAAAAGAACGATGTTCTGTCATTGCTGCATGAAAATCGTATTGAAAAAATACTGGTTGTCAATGATGACTTCCAACTACGCGGTATGATTACTGTTAAGGACATGCAAAAAGCCACTGATTATCCTTATGCCTGTAAGGATGAACAGAGTCGCTTACGCGTTGGTGCTGCTGTAGGTGTTGGTGCTGAAACTGATGAACGTGTTAAAGCACTTGCCGAAGCAGGTGTTGATGTAATTGTTGTTGATACTGCCCATGGTCATTCAATCGGAGTAATTGACCGAGTTGCCTGGGTTAAGAAAAACTTCCCTCAGGTACAGGTCATTGGCGGTAATATTGCCACTGCTGCTGCGGCTCGTGCATTAGTTGATGCTGGTGCGGATGCGGTTAAAGTTGGCATTGGCCCAGGTTCAATCTGTACGACTCGAATTGTTGCTGGTGTTGGTGTACCACAGATTACTGCAATTAGTAATGTGGCGAAAGAACTGGAAGGGACTGGAGTTCCTTTGATTGGTGACGGTGGTATTCGTTTCTCAGGTGATTTTTCTAAAGCCATTGTTGCCGGTGCTTCCTGTTGTATGTTTGGTAGTGTGTTTGCTGGAACTGAAGAAGCGCCTGGAGAGGTTGAACTGTATCAGGGCCGTTCTTACAAATCATACCGTGGAATGGGCTCGATGGGAGCTATGTCACAGCAACAGGGCTCTAGTGATCGTTATTTCCAGGAAAGCAGTGATGCGGATAAATTAGTACCAGAAGGTATTGAAGGTCGAGTTCCGTTTAAAGGCGGTATGCAGCCTGTGATACACCAAATGCTGGGTGGTCTTCGTTCTTCAATGGGTTACACTGGTTGTGCCGACATTGAATCCATGCGTAGCAAGCCAAAATTTGTCAGGGTGACCAGTGCTGGAATGGTTGAGAGTCATGTTCATGATGTGACTATCACTAAAGAAGCACCAAACTATAGAACTTAAATAATCATTCTATAGTTATGGCTTATAGCATGGCTTTATTAAAGAAGGTCGTTTACTTAGCAATAAAGTAAACGGCCTTCTTTTGTTTTAACTTTATTTAAATTTAATGCTTTATCTTTAATATGAATTCAGCTCTTTTCTAATATAAAATTAACCTCTTCCTTACTTTTGCAATTAAACTAACAGCAAAAGCAATAGTGACTTATTTTATTAGCTGAAGGCTCTTTTTTCGTAATCAGGAAAATACATGACACAAAATATTCATGACCACAGTATTCTTATTTTGGATTTCGGTTCTCAATATACTCAATTAATTGCCCGCCGTGTTCGTGAGGCTGGAGTTTATTGTGAAATTCATCCTTCCAATTATGATACAGAATCCATTCAGGCATTTGGTGCTAAGGGAATTATTCTCTCAGGTGGTCCAGAAACGGTTACAGCAACAGATACACCAAGAGCTTCAGATGTTGTTTTTGAATTAGGCGTACCAGTTCTTGGTATTTGTTATGGTATGCAAACCATGGCGGAGCAATTAGGTGGAACAGTAGAAAATGCCGATCATCATGAATATGGTTATGCTCAAGTTCGCGCTCATGGTCATACTCAGTTACTGATAAATATTGAAGATCATGCTACTGAAGAAGGCTATGGCATGCTAGATGTCTGGATGTCTCATGGTGATCGAGTCGCTGAAATGCCAGAAGGTTTTAAACTTATGGCCAGTACTGATAATGCACCGATTGCTGGTATGGCGGATGAAACTCGTCATTTTTATGGTATTCAATTTCATCCTGAAGTAACGCACACTAAGCAAGGTGAACGAATTTTTCAGCGCTTCATTGTTGATATTTGTGGCTGTGACACATTATGGAATTCAGGAAATATTATTGAAGACAATATTTCCAAAATCCGTGATCAGGTAGGCTCTGATGAAGTGGTTTTAGGGCTTTCTGGTGGAGTAGATTCTTCTGTTGTGGCGGCCTTGTTACATAGAGCGATTGGTGACCAGCTGACCTGTGTTTTTGTGGATAATGGCTTGTTGCGTCTTAATGAAGGCGATCAGGTTATGAGTATGTTTGCTAAACATATGGGTATAAAAGTCATTCGAGTTGATGCGGAGAAACGTTTTCTGGATCAACTATCAGGTCAGGATGATCCTGAAAAGAAGCGTAAGATTATTGGCCATGAATTCATTGAGGTTTTCGATGAAGAATCCAATAAACTTAAAAATGCCAAATGGTTAGCTCAAGGCACTATTTATCCTGATGTCATTGAATCAGGTGGTCAAAATGGTACTGCACATCTGATTAAGTCTCATCATAATGTAGGTGGTTTACCTGAAGATATGAAACTGGGTTTGGTTGAACCGCTTAGAGAATTATTTAAAGATGAAGTTAGAAAACTAGGACTGGAATTAGGCTTACCTTATGATATGGTTTATCGTCACCCATTTCCTGGACCAGGACTGGGTGTGCGTATTTTAGGTGAAGTGAAAAAAGAATATGCTGATATTTTACGTGAAGCAGATGCTATCTTTATTGAAGAACTGCATAAGAATGATTTATACCATAAAGTGTCTCAGGCCTTTGCTGTTTTCCTACCGGTGAAATCGGTCGGTGTTAAAGGTGATGGTCGTTGTTATTCCTATGTGATTGCACTTCGTGCTGTTGAAACCATTGATTTTATGACGGCACGTTGGGCACATTTACCCTACGATGTGCTGGAAACAATCTCTTCTCGTATCATTAATGAAGTGGATCAAGTGACTCGTGTAAGTTACGACATCTCTTCTAAGCCACCAGCAACTATTGAGTGGGAATAAGTACTGAGAGAGAACTACTCCTATGTCTCTTTTAGAAGTAACTTCTTCTGATGAAGCATGGATGCGACATGCACTGACTTTGGCTAATAAAGCCGCCGAGTTGGGAGAAGTGCCTGTTGGTGCTGTGCTGGTCAGAGATGGGCTGTTACTTTCAGAAGGATGGAATCAACCTATCATGAATAGTGATCCCACTGCACATGCAGAGATTATGGCTATTCGCAGTGCCGCCAAATCTGTAAATAATTACCGCCTACCAAATACCACTTTATATATCACTATTGAACCTTGTAGTATGTGTGCTGGTGCTATTGTTCATTCACGCATTGCACGAGTGGTTTTTGGTGCATCAGAACCTAGAGCAGGAGCAGCAGGAAGTGCTATAAATTTACTGCAAAATGAGCAATTTAATCATCAAGTAGAAGTGATTGCAGGTGTGCTGGCAGAAGACTGTGGTCTGGTTTTAAAAAATTTCTTTGCTATGAGGCGGGAAATGAAACGTAAGGAAAAAAATAAGTACTGATTTGTCAGTGTTCTATTTAATTTAGATTGTATTCACAGACTTTTATCTTATGAATACAAGATGTATATTTACCGACTCATCGTTGTTGCTTTAGAATTTCTCTGGCATATTTATCTTCTAAAGGCATCAGAATAAATGAAGCATCCTGTGTGCCATATGTGAATATTGTATCCGTTCTACTGTCTTTAAAAAACTCACAATCATTAGCTGCTAGGAGTGTAAATTGTGATTGCGAAATAGGCGTATAGCAATCCATAAATACTTCAGTAAAATCTTGTGAGCTTAGGTTCTCAAATTTTCCCGATAATGGTTCAACAGATTTAAAATTAATACTCATTGCGCGTCCCCCCGAACTTGAATTTTATGTATTGTATCGATGAAGCTGTGACTTTATTGGACTTTTTGTGCACTTTTGATGACATTTTGTGCAAAGCTTATAACAACACAAATGACTCATGTGAATAATGCTTATATGAATGAGTTGCTGCTGGAGTTCATCTAAAGAGTGATGAAAGAAAATGAAATTTGGGAATAGATTGGACACATAAACCAGCACAGGATGTGTTGATTTATGTGTTATTTGAGGTTTTATTAACCTTTGATTTCGATTAACTCGATATCAAATATCAATGTAGCACCAGGTCCGATGACTGGAGCTGAACCTTGATCACCATAAGCCAGATCAGAAGGTATGGTTAAACGCCATTTTGAGCCGACTGGCATCAATTGTAGTGCTTCAATCCAGCCTTGAATTACGCCATTTACTGGAAATTGAGCAGGTTCGCCACGATCAACAGAGCTATCAAAAACAGTCCCATCTGTTAGTGAACCGTGGTAGTGAGTTACAACCATATCGCTTTGGGTTGGTTTTGGACCAGTGCCTTCAGTGATGATTTCATATTGAAGACCAGATTCAGTTGTAATGACGCCTTCTTTCTTGGCATTTTCTTCAAGAAATGCTTGGCCAGCGGCTTTGTTTTCTGCTGCTGCACTGGCGGCTGCTTCTTGAACTTGCTGATTAATTGCTGAGAAAGCCGCTTGCATTTCACCTTCAGGGAAACGTAATGGCTCATTATCAAAAATGTCTTTTAAACCGATAACCAGCGCATCCAGGTTGAACCCAGGAAAAGATTGGCCTTTGACCTGTTGAGCCAGTTGTAAGCCTATACCATAGCTGACTTTGTCCGCATTTGTTTTGATTATATTTTCTGTACTCATAAGTCGTGTTATCCCGTACTAAGTTATTACATAGAATTAACTGCCTTTGTTAAACGTTCCTGGCTTATTGAGAATGTGCATTTTTATGCACTATGAAGTGAACGTCTATAGCTGCTAAATTGAAAAAACGAGAGATTATAACACACTAACTTAGCTTAAGATCAGCTTCTTTGAGGTATTTTTCCTGAAACTTGCTCGGTGTGAGTTCTTGAGCATTGCAAAATTGTACCTGATTTCGGCCAGCCAATTTGGCTTGTTGTAATGCAAAATCAACACAATTGAGTACTTCTGAAAGAGAATGATTTTCCTGAATCAATGAAACACCGATACTGACAGTAATTCCAAATTTAAACTCATTGACTTTAAATACATACTCAGAAATGGAATTGCGTATTCTTTCAGCAGTATTGTTTGCGCCATGTATTTCAACTTCAGGTAAAATAACGATGAATTCATCCTCTCCATAACGAGCAAGGAAATCAGTAGGACGTATAGCATCTTCAAGCATTTTTGAAATTTGGATCAAAGTGAGATCGGTGGCGTGTTCACCATAATTTTGGCTGACTGAACTCATGTGATCAACATCAATTAACATCAGGCTGTAGCGGGTATTATAACGTTGATGACGATTATGTTCATCACGCAGGTGGCTGATAAAACTGCGCCTGTTATTGAGTTGGGTTAGCTCATCTTTTTGTGATAACTGTTTCAAGATAGCTTGGTCTTCATGTAATAGCAAAGCCAGTTTATTGTATGTTGTGGCAATGAATTCAAATTCACGATATGACTTTAAATCTAATGTTTCAACTTTTTTATCACGAGAAAATTTCAGGGCCCATTGTTCTAGTTTTTGTATTGGGCTCATAATTGAGCGATTTAAAAAGATAATGATGACTAAAGAACTGATATAGACGAGCAAGAAAACAAAACTAATAAGAAATAGGGTGTCTAATTTGAGAGCCTTGGCTTTTTGATATCGAATTTCAACTCGATTTTGCATGGCAAGATGCAGTTTATCCAAAGCTAAAGTTGTTTCAATTACATATTGATAGAAATCTTGTAATAACTCATGAGAAATATGAGCGTCACTATTATCAATTTGATTAAATATCTTAGTTGCGATTCGGTGCGCATTTCGCCAGTTCAGATAGGCTGAGCGGTAAATATCATTTGCCAGTGAATGATTTTGTTGCTCCAGTTTTATCGGATTAACCAAGCCCTGTTTAATTTCATTGCTGAGTTGCAAAAATTGGGTTTTATCATCCAGTTTAGAATTTTTTAAATAGTGGTTAAAGGGAATAACGGTCTGCTGAATTTTATCTTTGAGCTCTGTGACAGGAATAACATCAGAGACTATACCTTCAATTGCAAGATTAAAATAACTGGTTGATTTTTGAAAAAAATAAAACCCTGTGCCTGCTAATAGAAAAAGAGGGAGAATTATGACGAGGATACTGATTCGAAGACGGTTTTTCAGCGATGGTGCGGTCATGTTTTTTATGCTGGCAACACCTGTTGCTAATTTTTGGATCGTGTCAGACATTAACTCTTCGTTATCAGTTGTTAAAAAACTTGGGTTAAAAACTTACCTTACAAAGCTCAGTTTTAATATGGGTAGTAAATTCCCACTACAAATAATGAATTCTCATAGTAGCATATCCAACGAAGCAATTCATAATTTCCTTTTTACCGTGAACAATTCAATAGCCTGGACCAGGAGCCAAGGAATTTAAAGTGCAGATGGTGTTGTTTTTAATGCTTTTATCGGCTCTTTAGGTTGGTTTTCTTGCCAGTTGCGAGAAACCTCCCATTTTAAAATATCGTAGTAACTGCGTATATTTTCAACATATTTGACGGCTTCATTACCTCGTGCATAACCAAAACGTGTTTGTTTATGCCATTTTTTCTTTCTAAGTAGTGGGAGTGTTTCTCTGAGGTTAATCCATTTTGTTTCATCTTTACCACTTTGTTTAGTGAGTTTCATTGCATCACGAACATGCCAATAACCTAAATTATAAGAAGCCAGTGTGAAGAAAACTCTGTCTTGTCCGGTGACTTCTTTGGGTAATTTTTTGAACAATTTAGCATAATAAGAAGCACCGCCAAAAATACTTTGATGTGGCTCGACACGATTGTTGACGCCAAGGTCTTTGGCTGTGCCACGAGTCAGCATCATCAAGCCTCGTACGCCAGTGGGTGACTTTGCTTCTTTATTCCAATGAGACTCCTGGTAGGCCATAGATGCAAGAAGTATCCATTCAATGCCATTATCTTTACCTGCTTTTTCAAACCAGGGTTGATAGGCAGGTAAACGGCTTAAAATATGGCGTTGGTAGACACGAGTGCCAACATAATCAAAAGACTGTATATGCCCTAAGTGCTGCTCAATTAGCCGTTGTAATTCACCTGTTTCTTTCAGTTGCTCCAGAAATTGATTGGCTGCATCGTAGAGTGATTTGTCTTCAGATAGAGCAAATGCCCAGCCAATTTGTTTTGCTTGTCGGATATCAAATGCGACTCGTAATTCAGGATAAAATTTCTGGTTGAGTTTGATTTCATCAGAGTTGACAATAGTAAAGTCAATTAATTTTTCATTCACCAGAACCATTAGATCTTCTGGAGAGGCTTCCTGATTAACTTGCCAGGTTAATTTAGGCCATTTTTTCTTCAAGGCCTCCAAATCAGAATTAAGACTATCATTGGCAGAAATTTCAATAGGAAGTTTTTCAATGTCTTCTAGCTTCTTGGGGCGACGAGTGGAAGAGTGGTAAACCAGTTGTGGTGAAGTTTCATGATAGGCTTGGGTAAAGTGATACTTTTGTTGTCTTTCTGGTGTAATGGCTAACTTCGCAGCTGCAAAATGCGCATTGTGTAGAGATAACTTTTGCAGTAATTCTTTTGCGTTAGGCTCAATGTGCAGAGTTAGTTTTACACCCAGCGTGTCACTAAAGCGCTTTAATAAGTCATATTCGAATCCTGCGGGGCCAAAAGGGCCTTCATAGTAAATTCCAGGTGAGTTTCTGGTCAGTACTTTTAATTCGCCATTTTTTTTGACTCGTTCAAGTAGAGTTGGAGGCTCAAAACAGGCACTTAATAAAAAGGCTGTGCATAAAAGTAAAAGTGCCGGTTTGATAATGCGTGTTATTCCTGTATGGTTTTACTGCTGTGCATCATGTTTGAACTCACTGGAAGTATTCAGTGCTTTATGCCAGCCAATAGTAAATCCTTCAATTAACGCTTGCATGAAGTCAATCACAAGCATAATCAAGTCAGAGAGTAACTCGAAAAAAGAATCAATTACAGTGTTTTTAAGTGTTTTAAGGGAATATTGGGTACCTTTAAATAATGCCTTAAGTGTTTGATAAAGTAGTTCAATTACAAATAGAGTTGCAAATGAATATACTATTGCAATTTTTTCAAGTATAGCCATCATAAATATTACCTCTCAATAATCAGTTTTGCCTCTTCGTATGGCAACATCGCTTCTTTGTATGATAAAAGTATAGACAAAAAATAGGGCGAAAAATTCATGCCTTATGCACATTTTGTGCTTTTTATAAGATAAATAAGTGGCATTCACTTTCTATTCTAGCAAAAAAACGATAAAGATCATGAATCCCCTTAGAATTTATCAAATTAGTTTAAAAATAGAGTAAAATCATTCATCTAATCTGATTGGAAATGTTGGCTTTTTTTTGTTTGTATATGTCATTAATCAAAATCTTAAATGGAATGAATAGCCATACAATTTGAAATATTCATAAGACTGAAAGAGATACTGACTGGCTTGCTGAAAGCTGTATTTTGAAGTAGATTGAATATATGCATTAACTGTTATCAATGGAGTTGAAATGACGGAACGTACATTCCGAATTTATTTAGGTGCTGGATTGTTTTTATTGCTTTATATTAGCGCCTTAAATGGAAATACTGATCTAATTCTTTATTATATTGGAATACTTGTTTTTGAAGGTGTGACCAGTTGGCACTTACCTAAAATATTTACTGCAATAAAAAACAAAGCTAATCATAATGAATTTATTGAAGATAGTGCTTCTAGTCAAAATCAAACATTAACTCCTCGAATTCCCTTTGAAGCTGAAAGTGCTATGCGGCTGGTGGTGGCACTCATTTTATTAATTCCTTTATTTTTTAGTATAGAAATTCTCTGGATTATTCCCTGGTTTGTGGCAAGTATGTTGTTATTAGCTGGAGTGACTAATATTTGTCCGATGGTCATGTTTTTTCGTTGGTTGGGCTTTAGATAATGTCAAAACCAGCAATCAAGCAAACTATTCTGAGTGATGATTGGACAAAAAATTGGAAAGCCAGTATCGCAGTTAAAATTACTGCTGTTGTCATGTGGGCGATTATTCCTTTTGGCTTTGTTATTGCACTGCTTTTAGTCAGTAATATTAAAGTGGATGTTTATGATTCAATAAATGATGATGCTGAGGTTTTATTGAATAAGGCAAGAGTCCTTCTGTGGGAAAACAACTCCTACAATTCTATTAAACTTGTGAAAGAATTAAAAAAAACATTAGATAAATCAATCTATTGTAAAGTCACTTTCTCGACTGTTCAATCTAGTCCGATTTATATTTTTGCTAATGAATGTCAGCAACAAACTGATGTCATTGATAAAAAATATTTTTTTACAACCATAATTGATGGACAACCACATGAACTGACTTTTATCCTATCTCATCAGCCAATTCAAAAAATAATGGTCAAACATCGTTCAAATGTCATTGTGATTATGATTATTATAGTGATTGTTTTGGGCTTGGTTTTGACCTGGGTTATTCGACTGCTGGTTTTAAAACCATTATTAAAAATGGTCGATGCTACTCGACTAATTTCTGAGGGTAAACATGAACTTCGTCTGAATTTTAATCAGGACGATGAATTTGGTCATCTGGCAACATTTTTAAATAAAATGCTGGATCAAATTTTTGAACAACAGAAGAATTTGAAACATGCGAATTTGGAGTTGATGAAAGAGGTTGCTGAACGAAATCGCATTGCTCTGGAATTAAGAGCCAGTCGTGATCAATTAGAAAAATTAGTAGATGAACGTACTGCTGATCTGGCTGTAGCAAGAGATCAAGCCCTGGATGCAAATAAGGCAAAAAGCTTATTTTTAGCCAATATGTCTCATGAAATCAGAACTCCACTTAATTCTATTTTGGGATATTCTCAACTATTACATAGAGAAAGTAGCTTTACAGAAAAACAATTAAAATCTCTTAAAATTATTGAAGAAAGTGGTAATCATCTTTTGGGGTTGCTCAATGATGTACTGGATATTTCAAAAATTGAAGCAGGTAAAATGGTGTTTAATCCTATTAACTTCGATTTGAATGAATTACTGCATGGTTTATCGCAAATATTTCAAGAGCGTTGTTTAGAAAAGACTCTTGATTGGCATGAAAATATTGAATTGTCTGAACAGGTCATCGTTAATAGTGATCCACAGAAATTGAGACAAATACTAATTAATTTGTTAGGTAATGCCATTAAATTTACAGATAGGGGTAGTATTTCCCTTAATGTCAAAAACATTGAAAATGATTCTTTTTTATTTGAAGTTTCTGATACAGGGCCTGGTATTGCAAGTGAAGAGGTGAAAAATATATTTAATGCTTTCCATCAGGAAAAGACTGGCTTGGTCAAAGGTGGTACTGGGCTGGGATTAGCCATTACAAAAAAACAATTGCAGTTACTTAATTCCGAGTTAAAAGTTTCTTCAGTTGTCAATGAAGGTAGTGTTTTTTCTTTCACTCTGAAACTTAAACCTGTACAAGGTGGTTTTGAAATCAGACAGGACAGAGGCATGTCTGTTATACGATTAGCATCCGCAGGGTCGGTAAAAACACTAGTGGTTGATGATATTGAGTTAAGCCGAAATCTCCTTCTTGATATGCTTGATGAAATTAATGCAACAGTCAGTTCTGCTAATAATGGCCTGGAAGCAATTGAACTTCTCAATGCTTCAAAACCAGAAAACTTACCAGATATTATTTTTATGGATATTTATATGCCTGTTATGGATGGCATTGAAGCTGTTAAACAAATTAAAAAGAAGTATGGGCAGCAAATTATCTGTGTTGCTGTGACTGCTTCTGCAATGGATAACTCAGATAAGAAGTACTTTGAATCAGGCTTTGATGACTATATCTCAAAGCCTTATCGTTTTGAAGCAGTCTTTGAGTGCATGGAAAAACATTTGGATATTAGTTTTGAACATGATACCAGTTCTCAGAAAAATAACCTGGATGTTAAAGATATTGATTTTAAACAATGTAATATAAAGCTAAGTTTGTGTGAAGAACTTATACAAGCCAGTAAAGATTATGCTCTAACAAATTTAAAAAAACGATTATCCGAATTGGAAGAATTAAGTGAAGAAGATAAGAAGTTGGCTCAACGATTAACACTGTTCATGGAACAATATAATATGCAGGCAATGGTTGAATTATTAGAGCGATTGAAATTAGAACTAACTTAACATGTTAGTTGGAAAAATGGTCATTGAAATTACAATAATCACCATTGTTCAGTCGTTTATTAAAAAGCTAGAAAAAAAGGACGATGAAGAGCCTACTGGTAAGGTATCTTCAAAAAATTAGAAATGAAAGAAAATGAAATAGATGTTTCCAATGCCAAGATTTTAATTGTGGATGATACACCTGCTAATATTGATATCTTATGGAAAATGCTCGAAACCGAAGGTTATAATATTTCAGGTGTACCAAATGGCCAAATTGCTCTTGAACTAGTCTCTAAAATCCAGCCTTGTTTAATTTTATTGGATGTTATGATGCCTGACATGGATGGCTATGAAGTTTGTCGACGTTTAAAAGCTAACCCAGTAACAGAGCATATCCCTGTTATTTTTATTACTGCTAAATCAGAACCCAGAGATATCGTCCAGGCGTTTTCTGTCGGTGGGGACGACTATATTACTAAACCATTTTATCAAGATGAAGTTAAGTCACGCATTTTAATTCGTTTAAGGTTAAGAAAATTATTACATGAAAATATGAAGTTGATTGAAGATTTATCTGAAAAAAATAGACTACTGTCTAAAGAAAAAGCCAAAAAAAACGAATTCTCTTAAAATTCTTTATGATGCTAAAAATGAATGAGTAGATAGAAAGAAATATGATAGATATTGGCCTGAATCTGACCAGTAGTCAGTTTCAAAATGACATTGATAATGTCATAAAAAATGCGCTACTTGCTGATGTTTCAACAATGATAATCACTGGTACAAATGTTGAGAAAAGCCAAAAGGCACTGCAATTGGCCTTGCAATACCCTGATTCACTTTTTGCAACGGCTGGCATTCATCCTCATGATGCCAGCTCATTGACTCCATACAGTACTCAACAGCTTTCTACTTTATTAAAAGAAGATAAGGTGCTTGCTGTGGGAGAATGTGGTCTTGATTTTAATCGAAATTTTTCCACACCAGAAGAACAACTTAGCTGTTTTGAAATGCAATTGGAGTTAGCTGTTGAATTAAAAATGCCGGTTTTTTTACATCAAAGAGATGCACAATCAGACTTTTTGCGTTTAATAAAAAAATATCGCTCAGGCTTAGTTGATGCAGTTGCTCATTGTTTTACGGGTGGGCAAGATGAATTAGAAAGTTATCTGGAAGAAGATTTATATATTGGTATTACGGGCTGGTTATGTGATGAACGAAGAGGAAAAGAGTTGCAAGATTGTGTTCATCTCATTCCAGATAATCGACTGATGGTTGAAACTGATGCGCCTTATTTATTTCCACGTAACTTGAAACTGCCCCCAAATCCCTTATTGACAGGAAAAAAGAAGAAAAAAGCTCGTAGTAGAAATGAGCCTCAATATTTACCCCATATTATTAAGACTTTAGCCCCATTGGTGAATAAAGAAGAATCTGAACTCACTCTTTTGACCGTAGAAAATACTCAACACTTTTTTCGACTCTAATTTATCTCTTATTCAACTGAGAGAAGAAATGCTTATTGATGTTTGATTTTGAACTGTTGAGGGACGGGTTGTTGTTTCTTTTTTTGATACCTTAGTCATATTGACGGCTCCTCAAGCTCTATGATACATTTAATTTTAATAAGCTGTTTGTTGATTTGAACTTCTTATTAATAAATTGATACATCTTCCAACATTTCCAACAGCGGATATTTTATGTTTCCTAAAATCGACTTTTCTCAACTCAATCTCATGGATGCTCTTGATATTGCCATTTTTGTAGAAATTGAGGCATTTGATCGGTACACACTTTTTACTAATCAGCTTGGCCATCGCTACCCTGATGACGCTGCTGATGTTTTTAGACGGATGGCAGTGAGTGAAAAAAAACATGCAGAAGAGCTGTCTCATCGACGAAAGGAATTGTTTGGTGATGCGCCTGTTATGGTCAATAAAGACGCTTTATTTGACATAGAAGCACCTGAAGTGGGTTCTCCTCGCTGGAATATGTCCCCATTCAAAGCATTCCAGTTAGTCTTGTCTTCAGAAGAAAAGAGTTTTGCTTTTTATAATGAAGCTCTTTCCTATGTCAATGATGCGGATGTTAAAGCATTATTTGCTGAATTGCGTGATGAAGAGGCTGAACATGCTCGTATGATAAAAGATTTTATTGCTGCATTACCTCCTGAAGCATATGAAGATTTAGAAGAAGAGGATTAGCTCCAAAAATATTACTAAGACAAAAAACTGCTTATAATTATAAAATCTGGCATAAAAACTGAAATGTTCAAAGTGTCAGATTAGACTTCATAGGTTTTTAATTTCCTCTCGGGTTGTCCATTTCTCTACAGCTTGAATAATGGGTGGCTGACCATTATTGGTTTGCCAGGAATCCACAGCATAACGCTGACCATCATTTTTATCTTTTATTTGTGCCGCCCAATGTTGCCCCATGAGAAAAGGGGAGCGATAGACGGGTTGTTGCAGTATATGTTGGTCTATCAAGCCAAGGCTATTAATAAATTCAAGGTAATGAGTGGTATTCACTGTTGAATCAATACAATCCATCCGCCCAGGTAATGCTAGATCATTATAATTTTTAGCTCTATCAGTATTAACAGGGGCTTGTTTACCAGCGATATTTTCAAGTAATGCTACTGCTTGAGCAATTGCATGGCGTTCCCCATATTGTGTGTTCTTGAATTGATTGAAAATTTTTTTTATTGCTAAGATGTCATCCTGTCTAATGGTAATTATTTGTCTGGTTTTACATCCATAATTGTAGCAAATAGAAATAGAGTGCTTGGTAGGAGACGAAAACTCCAGTAATTGTTCTATTTTTTTATGACTTGAAGTGACTGGCGTTAGGAAATCATCACTGGCATAAGAAAAGACAGGTGCTAGCAATAGCATCAGATAACAGCTATAAGTTGTAATTACTAACGGGGGGTTGAACATAAATAGACCTAAATTAACATTACATATAGTCTAATAGATATCTTCAAAAAATCAAAAAATAATATGAACTAAAACCTTGTTTGTGGAGCCCTAATAATTTTTTAAATACTATCCATCTGAAAACTCATCATAATTGGCACATAATCTGCTATCTGTACTATGTCGTACTATAAATACAAAAAATTCGTCAAAATACAGTCACGGGATTTTTATGGTTGCCTTAGCAGAAACGAGTCTCAAATCCAGGTTCACAGAACTGATTCATAGCGGTGTCGGAGCTCCTCTCTTATTGATGGGGATGTTGGCAATGGTCATTTTACCATTACCTGCCTTTTTACTGGATATGTTTTTTACCTTTAATATCACACTGGCCCTCATTATTCTTCTCATTGTTATTTATGCAAAAAAACCACTTGATTTTGCTCTTTTTCCTACGGTTATTTTAGTGGCAACACTGCTACGACTCTCTCTAAATGTGGCTTCAACCCGAGTGGTTTTATTGCATGGTCATGAAGGTCCTGATGCTGCAGGCCAGGTGATTAAATCATTTGGTGAAGTGGTTATTGGTGGTAACTACGCAGTGGGTTTAGTGGTTTTTGTTATTCTTATTATTATTAATTTTATCGTGGTAACGAAGGGAGCTGGGCGTGTTGCTGAAGTCAGTGCTCGATTCACTCTGGATAGTATGCCAGGTAAACAAATGGCTATTGATGCAGATTTGAACCAAGGCTTGATTGATCAGGATGAGGCGAAAATCAGAAGGGAAACAGTTACTCGGGAAGCTGATTTTTATGGTGCAATGGATGGTGCCAGTAAATTTGTTCGAGGGGATGCCATTGCGGGTATTTTAATTACTCTGATAAATGTTATTGGTGGCTTTATCATTGGTATGGTACAGCACGATTTAAGTGCTGGAGAATCAGCAGAAATTTTTGTTTTATTGACTATTGGTGATGGTTTGGTTGCACAGATTCCAGGTTTAATCCTCTCAACTGCTGCAGCCATTATGGTGACTCGTGAAAATCGTGAAGGTGATATGGGAGGTAAGTTTGCCACCAATTTGTTTAGTAAGTCTAAAACTTTAACCATCACTTCAGGCATTATGGCAATTATTGGTCTGGTGCCAGGCATGCCTCACATCGCTTTTCTAAGCTTTGCTGCTATTACTGGTTTTGCTGCATGGCGTATTCAAAATAAGAAACAAACAACTGAACTTGAAGTCATTCAGGAACAAAAAGTTCAACAACAGCAAGCCAGTGAAGAATCAGCTAGTGAGCTGAAAGAATTGAGCTGGGATGATGTGATGCCTATTGATTCAATTGGTCTTGAAGTTGGATATCGTTTAATTCCAATGGTTGATAAATCTCAGGGTGGCCAATTAATGAGCCGCATCAAAGGTGTACGTAAGAAGTTATCTCAGGATTTGGGGTTCTTAATTCCACCTGTTCATATCAGAGACAATTTAGATTTGGCTCCTAATGTTTATCGAATTCAGTTGATGGGAGTGGCTGTAGGTGAGGCAGAAGTACATCCAGAACATGATATGGCTATTAATCCTGGCCAGGTATTTGGTGAAATCAGTGGTATTAATACCAAGGATCCTGCATTTGGATTGCCAGCAACCTGGATTGAACAAAGTCAAAAAGAAAATGCCCAGACATTAGGTTATACCGTTGTTGATTCCAATACAGTGATTGCAACGCATTTGAGTCAATTGCTCAATGAAAACGCCACCCAATTACTTGGTCATGAAGAAGTTCAACAATTACTGGATAGACTGGCTGTTTCGGCACCTAAGCTGGTTGAAGATCTCGTGCCTAAGATTTTACCTTTGAGTACCGTGGTTAAGGTGCTACAGAATTTATTAAATGAATCAATTCCTATTCGTGATTTTAAAACCATCATTGAATCAATGGCTGAATATGCAGCTCAGACCCAGGATGCCGGAATTTTGACAGCCCAGGTTCGGGTGGCATTGGGAAGATTTATTGTCCAACATATCAATGGCTTAGGTAGTGAATTATCAGTAATTACTTTAGAACCATCTTTGGAACAGTTATTGCATCAATCAATACAGATGTCAGAAGAAGGTGGTGGTATCGAGCCAGGATTGGCAGAAAGAATACATCAGTCTCTTACTGAAAGTGCTCAGACTCAGGAAATGAATGGCTCACCTGCCATTTTACTGGTCTCGGCTCAGGTTAGATTGATGCTAATGCGCTTTGTTAAACACAGTATACCTAATATGCATGTATTAGCTTACAACGAAGTGCCAGATAATATGCAGATAAAAATAGTTTCAACGGTTGGACAGAACTAGTACTGATTATTCAAGCTTAATCAGTTCAATATAAGAATATGTAAAATAAGGTTGTTGGTTATGAAAATTAAACGTTTTTTTGCTTCTGAAATGCGTGAAGCCATTCGTCAGGTTAAAGACGAATTAGGTGCTGATGCAGTCATTCTTTCCAATAATAAAGTTGACGGTGGTATCGAGTTAGTTGCAGCCATTGATTATGATGAAGAAACAATTCACCGCACTCTGAATTCTGATTCATTTCAGGACTCACGAAGCAATCCACAAGCACATGGACAACAATCCATCTCTGCGGTCACTAAAAAGAAAAAACGCTCAGTCTTTGCCAAGATAAAAAAACCAAAAGTAACACCCAGGTTAGAAGATTCAATCCAGGATGATGTGATCAGTTTCAGTCGTTCATCTAAAGGGGGTCATCAGGAAAGAGCAAATGCTCTGGAAGAGACAGAAAACAATGGATTTGCTGATTTGCTTAAACAATCAAGCCAAAAACAATTTGTTACAACAAAACAAAACCATGCAATGAGCAATGAGCAAGGTGTTTATACAAAACAAGCATTAAAGGAAAGAAAGCAGCCTTTTATTTCTGATTTTGATAATTTTGACGATACGACTGAGTCATCATCAGAAGAAACTTACCCATTTGATTATGAATCCCTGGTTAAGGAAGAACAAAAGCGTTCTCATTCTAAAAAGGATGATTTTTTTACTATGAAAAATGATATTTCCTCTAAAGCAAATAAGCAACAGGTACGATCTTCCAGAGGAAAAGAATCTCAAAAAGTTGAATGGGTACAGGATCCTGCTTTAACTTCTATGCAGGAAGAAATTAAATCCCTGCGAGGTATTCTGGAAAATCAATTATCAGGCTTGGCATGGGGTAGCTTTTCTCGTAGTCATCCTCATCAGGCTGAATTACTATCACGTTTATTTCGCTTAGGGATGAAAACATCATTGAGTGAAAGAATTGTTAAGCAATTAAAAAACACTGAAAGTGATTCCCTTGAAGACAGTTGGAGGCGTGTTTTAAGTATTATTGCTCGAAATATTCCGGTAACTGATGATGATTTATTGGATGAAGGTGGAATTATTGCTCTGGTTGGTCCAACGGGGGTGGGTAAAACCACGAATATAGCAAAATTAGCTGCTCGTTTTACATTAAAATATGGTGCAAAAAATTTAGCTCTGGTCACCACTGATAGCTATCGAGTGGGTGCTCATGAACAATTGAAAACCTATGGTCGTATTTTAGGTGTGCCAGTTTATGTGGCTAATGATGAAGAAGAACTTAAATTGGTTCTATCCCGCCTGGAAGATAAGCAATTGGTTTTGGTTGATACTGCAGGTATGAGCCATAGAGATTTGCGTTTAACGCAGCAATTGAGCATGCTACGTCATAGTCATGAAACCATAAAAATTCTGGCAGTTCTTTCTGCTTCCACTCAGACATTAGCCATGGATGAGATTATTAAAACACTTAAAGCTGAAGAACTGGATGGTTGTATCGCTTCAAAAGTGGATGAATCCACATCAATTGGTGGAATAATTTCAATTCTTATTGAGAATAAACTTCAACTCAACTACATTAGTGATGGGCAGAAAGTCCCAGAAGATATTCATCAAGCTAATACAACTGATTTATTGAAACAAGCATTGGAAATGGTTCGACAACATCCTGTGTCTGTGAATACGGATGAATTAGCAATGTCATATTCTGGTGGAGGTCTGGCCCATGCAGCGGGCTGATTATGCAAGCTCTTATGACCCTTTACATTATGAGACGGGTATTCAAGAGATGGCACAACCCATTTTTTATGATCAAGCAGAAGGCTTAAGACGTATGACCCAGAGTGACCCAAATCAAAGTCGCCCAGTCCGAGTAATCGCAGTGAGTAGTGGTAAGGGAGGAGTTGGTAAGACAAATGTTTCCGTCAATCTTGCTATGTCATTAGCTGCAACGGGTCAAAAAGTAATGATTCTGGATGCTGATTTGGGTTTAGCCAATATTGATGTATTACTTGGCTTACATCCGAAACTGAATATATCCCATGTGCTGTCAGGGGATTATGATTTATCTGAGGTGATTATTGATGCGCCAGGTAATGTTAAGATTATACCTGCTGCTTCTGGTGTATCAAGCATGGCAGGTTTAACAGATGCTGAAAATGCTGGAATTATTAATGCTTTTGGTGAATTACAAACTGAATTAGATGTTTTAATTATTGATACAGCTGCTGGTATTGATAAAAGCGTGGTGAGTTTTTGCCGGGCATCTCAGGAAGTGATTGTAGTGGTTTGTGATGAACCTTCATCAATTACTGATGCCTATGCATTAATAAAAGTTCTTAATAAAGAACAAGGGATCAACCGCTTTCGTATTTTGGCTAATATGGCACATGATATGAAAGAAGGACGTGAGCTATTTGGAAAAATATTAAAAGTAACGGATCGTTTTTTGGATGTCTCTCTGGATTTTTTAGGGGCCATTCCATTTGATATTTACTTAAGAAAGGCTGTTAAAAAACAAAAGGCTGTGAGTCAGGCTTTTCCAAGAAGTCCATCTGCACAGGCATTTAATATGGCAGCACAGAAAATTAATAAGTGGCCTATGCCCAAACGGGCAGGGGGACACCTTGAGTTTTTTGTTGAACGATTAATTAACTCCATTTAATTATTCTTGTTAAAAGACTAAGTTGATCAATAAATAAATAAAGGCACGGGGATGTGGTAATGAGCCTGATAATAAAAAAACTTGATGCTTACAATCAATGTGAAAAGCAAGACACTGTTGAGAAACATGCTCCAATGGTTAAACGTATTGCTTATCACTTAAAGAGTCGAATGCCTGCCAATATAATGCTGGATGATCTTATTCAGGCCGGTATGATTGGCCTGTTGGAAGCAGCAAATAATTACGATGCAACTCAGGGTGCAAGCTTTGAAACCTATGCCAGCATTCGAGTTCGAGGTGCAATGCTGGATGATGTGAGGAAAAATGATTGGGCACCACGTTCAGTTCATCGCAATAATCGTCGAGTGGCAGAAGTTGTTCGTCAAATTGAAAATGAAAAAGGTCGAGATGCTCGTGATACAGAAATAGCTGAAGCACTTGACATGGATATTGATGAGTACAATCATATATTGCAAGATGCCAGCGGTCATAAAATCTTGAGTTTTGAAGACATTGGTAGTGGTGAGGAATCCCTCTTAAATACTATTCCTAACCCACAAAGTGAAGTGCTTGATGCCTTACAAAAAGAAGATATGAAATCATTAGTTGCTAAAGCAATTGCCAGTTTACCTGAACGAGAGCGCCTGGTGATGGCCTTATATTATGATGAAGAACTCAATCTTCGTGAAATTGGTGCTGTTATTGGTGTCAGTGAATCACGTGTCAGTCAAATTCATTCACAAGCGGTGATTCGTCTGCAAGCCCGTTTAGCTCAAGTAACTAATGATTAATTATTTTTTATGATATTAGTAGTGAATTTTATGAATTATACAGTTTTGTGAATGATTTGATTGTATAAGTATTTGAATTAATAATTGTTTTTTTACTTTTTCCGCATCTTTTTTTTATTTTTCCCATTATTTCCTACATTCTAAAAATCTAAGATATGGTCTTCTTAGGTATATAAATTACTGATAAAAGAAAATTAATTAAAAATAATACTCTGTTTTACTGGTAAAACATGAAATTTTTGCCTACAAATAGAGTGAGCCTTTTGATATGCAAAGAGAGTTATCAGTTAACTACTAAAATGCTTAAATCTGAAATGATTAGATCAAAAATTTCTTTTTAAGCAATAAACATTTTAGTTTCTTCTCAAACTGCCGATAATTTTTATAAGCGAATAATTTGTTGAAAATGTGAATTGTTTAAAAATGACTAAAAACTAATTATAAATATTTTGTAAGGCTATCAGTTTTAGAGAATAATTTGGGGTAAAATAAGCTTTTTAAAATTTCTAAATAAACCCAAATTATTTTTTGTTATAACCCGGAGGTTGACTTGAATAAAGATATGAAAATCTTGATCGTAGATGATTTTTCAACAATGCGACGCATTATTAAAAATTTACTCAGAGATCTTGGATTTACAAACACCGTAGAAGCTGATGATGGTAATACAGCTCTGCCAATACTGAATGCTGGTGGAATTGATTTTCTGGTAACTGACTGGAATATGCCAGGTATGCAAGGTATTGATTTGTTAAAACATGTCAGAGCCGATGAAAAATTATCAAAAATGCCTGTTTTGATGGTGACTGCGGAACAAAAAAGAGAGCAGATTATTGAAGCCGCACAGGCTGGCGTTAATGGTTATATTGTAAAACCTTTTACTGCAGCAACACTTAAGGAAAAAATCGATAAGATTTTTGAGCGCATTGATGGTTGAGCATCAGCTATGAGTCATCGTGTGTTGTGAACTACTTATGGCTAAATAATATAAATGGCTGTAAGAGAGGCATAACAAGATATACAACCTCATTTGAGTAAAAATATATGGCAGAAGGTAAAACGCTTGATGAAAATTTTATAAAGCGGGCAAAAGACTTAGTTGTTAGCGCAGAATCGGGTAATGATGATGATGTTAAAGCAATTCTTGATGAATTAATCACTATGAAAGAAACCAGTTTGTTTCAAGAACTGGGTAAATTGACTCGGGATGTACATGAAACCTTTAAAGCTTTTCGGTCAGATTCTCGTATAACTGATTTAGCAGAAGGTGGTGACATAGCTGATGCCAAGGAGCGTCTACACTATGTTGTTACTATGACGCAACAGGCTGCTGATACGACAATGAATCAGATTGAGCATGCTATTCCACTGTGTGAAAGCATTACTTCTGAAACATCTGAATTGTTATCCAGTTGGGAACGTTTTACACAAAGACAAATGGAAGCAGATGAATTTCGTCAATTAAGTAAAACCCTTAAAGTTTTTTTAGAAAATGCCAATAATGATAGTAAGACTCTGATGACTCATCTCAATGAAGTGATGATGGCACAGAGTTATCAAGATTTGACAGGACAAATTATTTATAAAGTGATCAAGCTTGTAGAAGACGTTGAAGATGATCTTATAAACTTGATTAAACTGTCTAGTAAGCACATTGACCAAAGTGATGTTCAAAGTGCTGAGCTTTCAGAAGCTGATAAAAACAAACAAAAAAGTTCATTAGATGGTCCAGTTGTTCCAGGTCTGGCTGATGAGGCTGAAACATTAGCAGGTCAAGATGAAGTTGATGATTTGCTTTCAAGTTTAGGATTTTGAGGATATAACTTATGTCATTTGATGCTGATGATGAAATACTTCAGGATTTTTTAATCGAAGCCGGGGAAATGATTGAAACGTTGAACGAAGAGCTTGTTGAGCTTGAGCAACGTCCTAATGATTCTGACCTGCTAAATTCTGTATTTCGAAGCTTTCATACCATTAAAGGGGGAGCTGGTTTTCTGGCTTTAGAACCTCTGGTTGAGCTTTGTCATCGTGCTGAAGATGTCTTTAATTTACTACGTAATGGTGAGTTAGAAGTTAATGCGACCATTATGGATGTTATGTTACCGGTCCTTGACTCCTTGAATGAGATGTTTGATAGTTTAAGAGCTGCTACGGAACCAGATGCTGCAGATCCTGCTCTACTTGCTGCTCTTGATGGCATTTTAAGTGGTGATTCACAGCCTGTGGCAGAGGCTGTTGAAGAAGTTGCACCATCCACAACAGCAGCACCTGCATCAGCTCCAGAAGAAGCTGAGCAGGAAGATGTGACTGATGAAGAATTTGAACAATTACTGGATGCTCTGGATGAGCCTGAAGAAAATGCATCAGCCGCTTCAGGCGATGATGATTTTTTTGATCTTGGAGCAAGTTCTGCTTCGCAATCCGATGATATCACTGAAGATGAATTTGAGGATTTGTTGGATCAATTACATGGCAAGGGTCAATTTAAAGCCGATGGTGCATCCAATGCTGAAAAACCTTCTGAACCCGAATCTAAACCTGAAGCAACCGCGTCTACTGAAAAACAATTGGCTGATGATGAAATCTCTGATGATGAATTTGAAAATTTACTAGATGATCTCCATGGTTCTGGTAAATTTGGAACAATTGATAAATCAGCAACATCTAATGATACTGACTCAGCTGCCGTGTCTCCTGAACCTTCTTCAACAGAAGAGGTTGTGCCAGAAGTTGTTGTAGAACCTGAAGTGGTTAAAGCTGAAATACCAAAACCTAAGCCACCGCCTAAGAAAAAGGCTGATAGTGGCGGCCCATCACCTGTGCCTGCAGAAGCAACTGTTCGAGTCGATACAAAACGACTGGATGATATTATGAATATGGTGGGTGAGTTGGTGTTAGTGCGTAACCGTCTCGTTACTTTAGAGCAATCTCTTGGTAGTGAAGAGATGTCTAAAGCTGTCAGTAGCCTTGATGTTGTCACAGCTGACTTACAAATGTCTGTTATGAAAACTCGAATGCAGCCAATTAAAAAAGTTTTTGGTCGTTTTCCTCGAGTCGTTCGTGATCTTTCTCGCACGATGAAAAAAGAAGTTAAGTTAGAGTTGATTGGTGAAGACACTGATCTGGATAAAAATCTGGTTGAAGCTTTGGCTGATCCACTCGTTCACCTGGTTAGAAACTCAGTTGATCATGGTGTTGAAATGCCTGATGTCCGTATTGCTGCAGGAAAACCTGCTCAAGGTACTGTTGTTTTAGCAGCAGAGCAAGAAGGTGACCACATTATGCTTTCCATCGAAGATGATGGTGCTGGCATGAATGCAGATTTCTTACGCAAAAAAGTTGTTGATAAAGGCCTGATGGATGAAGAAGCTGCGGCTCGTATGGATGACAAAGAATGTTATAACTTAATCTTTATGCCTGGCTTTTCAACTAAAGAACAAATTTCTGATATTTCTGGTCGTGGTGTGGGTATGGATGTGGTTAAAACCCGTATTGCACAGCTCAATGGTGGTATTGATATTGATTCACAGGAAGGGAAAGGTACTCGTATTGCAATTAAAGTACCTTTAACTCTGGCCATTATGCCAACATTAATGGTGAAGTTAAAAGATCAGGCATTTGCTTTACCTCTAGTGAGCGTTAATGAAATTTTCCATCTGGATTTAACCAAAACAAATACTGTTGATGGGCAACTGGTGATTATGGTTCGAGATAAACCTTTGCCATTATTTTATTTGACTCGTTGGTTGGTAAAAGGCTCTGAGTATGAAGAGCTGCCTGATGAAGGACATGTTGTCGTTGTACATGTTGGTACTAAAAAAGTGGGGTTTGTTGTTAATCACCTTATAGGTCAGGAAGAAGTGGTTATTAAACCATTGGGTTCTCTTCTTCAGGGTACTGATGGCCTGGCTGGAGCAACCATCACAGGTGATGGTAAAATTGCATTGATTCTTGATGTTCCAACTCTTATGTCTTCTCGCGCACATTAGAATTTGAGGAAATGTATTTCCTCAAAAATCATTATCCTGGCAATTAAGTATGCTCTAGAATTTTTTCCTCATTGTGTAAGGGATGTGCTAAGGTCTCCTAAAGTTGGTTTTACTTGGTTTTAAGTCAAATTTTAAGCATTTAAAGGTATAAATGATAGATTTTCTAAGTGTCTTTGGTCTGATTCTCGGGGTTGGTTCCATCTTACTTGGACAATTCCTCGATGGTGGTCACCTCGGTACTCTGATTAATGGACCAGCAGCTTTAATTGTACTTGGAGGCACCTTTGGTGCAGTCATGCTACAGTCTCCTGCAAAGGTTTTTCTGCGTGGGCTAAGAATATTCTCCTGGATTTTTTTTCCTCCTCGATTTCATACTGAAGAAACGATTGCGCGCATTGTCGACTGGAGTAATATTGCTCGTAAGGAAGGTCTCTTGGGGCTTGAAATTGTTGCTGAAGAAGAAGAAGATTTATTTGCACGAAAAGGTCTAGAGCTTTTAGTGGATGGCAGTGAACCAGAAGTTATGCGCTCAATTATGGAACTGGAAATTGATGCTAAGGAATCTTTTGATACTTTGGCAGGTAAAATTTACGAAGCTATGGGAGGATTTTCTCCAACGATCGGTATTATTGGTGCTGTGATGGGCTTGATTCATGTGATGGGTAATTTGTCTGATCCCAGCAAACTGGGTAGTGGTATTGCCGTTGCTTTTGTTGCTACCATTTATGGCGTTGGTGCTGCTAACTTATTTTTTATTCCTGTTTCGACTAAATTAAAAACGCTGGTTTCTAATGAGGTTACCTATCGGGACATGATTGTTGAAGGGCTTGTCTCAATTGCAGAAGGTGAAAATCCAAGAAATATTCAGCGTAAGCTTGAAGGCTATTTGGATAAAACGAAGTCTGATGAAGAAGATGAGACTGGTCTGCTGTAGTCTGTGTCCATAAAGCATAGACTATAGATGATGAGTTAAGACCTTTTTTTATTTTAAACCAAGAATTTTTATTGCAAAGTGCAGAAAAAGCCATGGCAAAACGTAGAAAAAAACAGGAAGAACACGTTAATTTAGAACGTTGGTTAGTCTCGTATGCAGACTTTATTACCTTGCTGTTTGCTTTTTTTGTGGTGATGTACGCAATCTCATCAGTGAATGAAGGTAAATACCGAGTATTATCCGATTCGCTAAATGAAGTTTTTCAATCTCGTCCAACCTCACCTTCTCCTATTCAATTCGATAATGCATTACAAAATCAGCCGTCAATGTCAGAAGATCCTGATTTTATTGATATCCCTGTTCCAGAGAATGACAAGAATTTGACGCCACCTGACAATCCTGAATTGGAAACCTTGTCCAAAGATATTACTGAGGCTGTACAACCCTTAATTGATGATGATTTGATCAGCGTTAAGAAAAATGATTTTTGGTTAGAAATAGATATCAAATCCAGTATATTATTTAAGAGTGGGCGGGCTAGCTTATCAGAAGATGCGGAAGATGTATTAGCGACAATTGCTTCCTTATTAAAAGAATATCCTAATGACGTACAAGTGGAAGGTTTCACTGATAATGTGCCGATTAAAACTCAATTTTTTCCTTCTAATTGGGAGTTATCTTCTTCACGTGCCGCAAGTGTTGTGCACCTGTTTGAAGAAGAAGGGGTTGACCCAAAACGCATGCTGGCTATTGGTTATGGTCAACATCGTCCAACTAATGATAACAGTACTGAGGAAGGTCGTAATGCTAATCGACGGGTTAATCTTGTTATTCTTGGACAGGGTGATCAGCGTGCAAATATGCAGCGACGAAATCAAGAGTTGAAACAAGCAACTCAGCGAGCTAATGAAAAAATTGAGATAAATGATCCAACTGAAGGGTTTAATCCTGTTTTTGATATCCAATAAATAACGAATACTCCGCTATCACACAATATATCAACCCACCTCATTTGGTTTTTGCTGATAAAATTTGATTCAAATTGTTATATATCGGAACAAAAAAATGATTGAATTTCTCTAAATATTATATACTTGGTTTAGTTATTGCATGCTTTTTGTTAAGAGATTATTAGACTTGTTTCTAGAGTGTTTTGATAATAATCATTTTTAAGTATATTACTAAGATTTACTGGGGATAAAAAAGTGAAAATCTGGGCTGTTGCAAATCAAAAAGGTGGTGTTGGAAAAACCACAACAGCAATTTCACTGGCAGGTTGGTTGTCGGCAAAGAATAAAAGAACACTTGTTGTGGATCTTGATCCTCATGGCTCAATGACTAGCTACTTTGGACTGGATCCGGACTCATTAGAGAAAAGCGTGTATCAGGTGTTTCAAAAAGCAGCCGCAAAACAAGCAATGGATATCAATGAAGTAATACAAGCCACACGCTTTGATAATCTATTTCTATTACCTGCCTCAACAGCAATTGCAACGCTGGATAAACAGCTGGGCACCAAAGAAGGTATGGGTCTGGTATTGGCAAAACAATTACTTGGACTAAAAGGGCAGTTTGATTATATCTTTGTTGATTGTCCGCCTATGTTGGGTGTCTTGATGATTAATGCATTGGCTGCCTGTAATCAATTGTTAATACCGGTTCAGACCGAACATTTGGCACTTAAAGGTTTGGACAGAATGCTCAGCACGATCAATATGATTAATCGGGCACGTAAATCACCACTGAATTATGCCATTATTCCAACGATGTTTGATCGTCGAACACGTGCAGCAATTGAATGTCTCAGAATTATGCAGAAGAAATATGATCCCAAAGCATTAAAGAGAACACTCATACCGGTCGATACTAAGTTTAGGGAAGCTTCAAGAGATGGCGTACCCCTACCAATATACAGTCCTCAAAGTAGAGGTTCTGTTGCCTATAATTTATTATTAGATGCCTTGTTGGCTGAGCCTATTCATGAGTGATGAGCAGAACAAAGATTCTTTGTTAGTTGAGCAAGAAGATGCCCTGGGTTTCTACTTCGACTCACTGTTATTGCCCGATGAAAATGGTCTCATTGATAATGATGAGATATTAGACGAATCTGATGACACTGAAACATCCTCTGCTCAAGCTGTTCCTGATAAACAGGAAACTTTAGAGCCGGAAGAAGCTGTTGACAAATTACAAGCTGCTAAAGACTTTTTACGTGCATCGCAAGAGCGTCAGGGGAAACAAAAAGAGCAAAAATCACAAAACAGTCAGGTAGAAGAAAAATCTGTCCAGGTCCAGCCTGTTATGAATCAGAGGCTTGAAGAAACGTTAGTTGTTCAGGAAAGGCCTACTTCTAAGCAAGTTTCAAAGGCAAATATAGAAAATGAAATAGTGGGCCATAAGTCACAAGAGCCAAATGAACACAAGCTAAACGAAAAATCAGAATCGAACCGTAAATCAGAAAGGACAATAACAAAAGGGCCTGTTTCTCCTAAGCCACGACTGAAAGAATCTCAACCGGAAAATGAGATTGTGCCACCCTATAATACTCCCAGTTCAAAAATTGTTTTCTCATCAAAAAATGATTCAGGAGAAGTCAGTGAGCAAGTATTGATTCCACGCAGTCTCAGGTTGTCAAACACTCAAAAAACAAGTCAATCTCATAGTCTTGCCAAAGAAATGCCACAAGCGAATCTGTCTCAAACTCAAGTTTCTCAGAATAATGTTTTATCAAGCAATGAATCAAATAAAACCAATAAGCCTAAAGACTCTAAACCTCAATCAGAGAAGCAGATAGAATCAAAAGGAGCTTCAATAATTGAAAAACCAACAATAGATATTGAAGAAAGATCTCAGACACAAACTGAAATTAATGAACAAGTATTGGGCGATAAAAAGATACTTGCTGATGAAAGACCTTTAGCAAGTCATGAACCAATATTAGAAAAAGAACCAGCAAATCACTTAAATGAATTCTCTGCTCGTGAAAAGCCCCCTTTAGCCAATGAGGGTGTGCCATTAGCTAAACAAAGCGCTTCACAAAAAGAAGTAAGCAACTCAAATGAAGCCCCTAATATTGATTTGAGTCTTTTTCTTCCTAAAATAAAAACACTTAGCGAAGAAGAGATTGCACAACAAATTGAAGCTTTGACACAGGCTGCCGTCAGTCAAGCTCAATTAGAATCTGATTTGGCTCATGTTGCGGAATTAGAACAAGTGAGTCAAAAGATACTGAAGACTCAATCTGAGGTAGAGACCGATGAAACCATTCGAAATATTGATAATGCACCTTCCTGGGCTGTACCTAACTTTCAGGTTTTACTCTTTACTGTTGCGGGTTTGAAACTGGCTGTACCGTTAACCGAATTAAATGGTATTGTTGAGTGGGGTGATGAGTATATTACTGAACTTCCAGGGCATAAATCCTGGTATTTAGGTATTATTCAAAATTTGGGTAAAAATGTACCTGTTATTGATACCTTACAACAAGTTGTTCCAAAAAATAGATGGCCAGCAAACCACCTCACTGAAAGAAAATTTAAACATATTATCATGATAGATGATGCTCATTGGGGATTGGCTTGTGAAACAGTGTTAGAAGTCGTAACTTTAAAAACAGATTCAGTTAAATGGCGTTCATCTAGAACCAAACGGCGTTGGTTATTGGGTACTGTCATTGAACATATGTGTGCTTTATTGGATAGTTCTGAGTTTGCGGCGATGCTGAAAACGGGTGATGACAGTTTGTTGAGCTCTTAGATAGATTTGAGGCTTAGAATTATTTCTTTCAAGCAGCTTCAAAAAATGGCATTCATAAACTAAACTTTCACCATACTATGCCGATAAGAGATATAAGGTGCTCGAAAAAGATTTGTTGCGAGAATTTTTGCTATGAGAACTCTTGCTACGAGACCTGAGGCTATAACTATTAGAAATTTTGAGGACTAATCATGGATTATGATTATGATGATGAGCTGACTACTGATCCTTTGACGCAATGGGTGACATTCATGCTTGCAGGTGAAAAGTATGGCATTAATGTTATGCAAGTGAGAGAAGTGTTACGTGATATAGAAATAGCTCCCGTACCTGGTGCGCCAGATTATGTTCTAGGTATTATTAATTTACGAGGTAATGTAGTCACCGTTGTTGACACTCGTTCACGTTTTGGTTTACCTTCAGGTGAAACGAATACAGAGTCAAGAATTATTATTATAGAAAATCAAGATCAAACTCTAGGTCTTTTAGTTGATAGTATTGCTGAAGTGGCTGATATTCTGAAATCTCAGATTGAATTAACTCCAAATGTGGGCAATGATGATAGTTCAAAATACATTCAAGGCGTGCATAGTAGAGATGGAGAGTTATTGATTTTAGTTTCAGTTGATAAAGTCCTCAATGATGAGGAATGGGCTGACATGGATATGTTTTAGTACTTTTGATAGTTCTTGCTTATTTGTGTCTTGTTTTCCCATAGGTTTGTTTATGTAGAATAAAAACTCATTTTATGTGATTGGAGGTGCATTATGTCAGGAGATATTTCGCCATTGAGTCCCATATCATCGACACCATTGGTGCGTGAAAAACGCCATTATCCAGGGGATCAAAAAGAAAATAAACAGGAGCAAAGTGATCAGACAGATGACGATGCCCAGTCTAAAGAAGAGTCAGAAGTGGACTCTCAGCAAAAGCCTATGAATAATGACAAAAAAAATGGTAAAGTAGGCCACATTGATGAATATGCCTGAATCACTAGGATAAGGCCTTCTGAGGAATAAATTTTTAAGTTCCCCTCAAATGAGTAAATTAGACTAAATGGATATCACTTCAATTCTTTTTGGCACAATTGCCGTCTTATTAATTCTTTTTCTCTATCTTGCCTTTTTTGTTAATGGTTTAAGTAAATCTCTCCGTACTTCCGAATCAGAACTTAAACAATTAAAACAATTTGTTGCCTTGCAGCAAAAACAGTTAAAAGATTTGTCACATGAACTGCAAACAATGACGAATGCTGCATATGGTGTGGGCAAACGAATCAATCAATTGGCAGGTCAGCTTCGTGAACTGGATGATCGTCAGGAAGAGTTTGATTTGAAAGATCAGGGATCACATTCAATGCAACAAGCAATCGCTTTAGTTCATAAAGGGGCAAGCGTTGATGAGCTCATTGAAAATTGCGAAATGTCTCAAGGGGAAGCAGAACTATTAATCATGGTTCATGGTCAGCAATCTGAATCAAACTGATTTTTCCGAAATACTTTCGGTATTATAATTTTAGTGTGATAGTTACTTAGTAGTGGTTCTTTAAGTAGTCCGTTACTGAGTACTATAAGCCAATTAAGGAAGGATAAGCTTCAAGCTTATCGAGTAATTTGAGCTTTTCTTCAGATAAATCTCCATTTCGTAATTCTTGTAATTCCTGCTGATATTCCGTCAATTTAATGCTGGCATCACCCTCAGGGCTTGTCATTCTCTTAGTTCGGTATTGATTCCATTGTTCAATTTCATGAATAAACAGAGTATCTGGATAGTTTCGACACCGATATCGAAATAGCATTTCTTCGAGTCGCTCATCTTCAAAATTTAATGTGAGATCTCCCAGCTCAGACTCTTCTGTATGTCTTATTAGTTCCATTTTCTCTTTATCATTACTGGAAAAAAATCCACCTGAGTATAAATTTTGATCAGGGTCCTCAGAAGGGGATGAATAGGTGGGCTTAAAGGCTTCTTGAATTCTATCTGATAAGGTTTGATCCGTTTTCAAGTCATCAAGATGTTGAGCACATTGTTTAAGATTTATTTTCCAGTGTTCTATGTTTTCAGCTGTAAGGGTTTTCAGCGGAACGATTGCGGGACATTTATTTAAATGAATGGTTTTTAATGGTAAGCGCTGTTCATCCTCAAGTAAATCATCGGCTTTGGTAAAAGTCAGATACTTGATTTGTTCAACATTCATCTTCATGAGTGCTTTGGGATCGGAGTGCAACTCATAGACAATAACAGCGTTCTTGTTATTGGCATCCATGGCGATAGGAACGACGATGCCCATATGGCCTTTTTCTGCAGGATACATACCACTAATGTGGACCAGGGGTGTTTGTTTTTGTAAATTAATAAGATCTTGAACTTTATACTTTAAACGGTGTTCGTAAATATATTGATAGAGTCGTGGCTGTTGAGTTTTAACCAGTCGTGCCACTTCAATGGTGGCTAGCACATCAGATAGAGCGTCATGTGCAGACTCATGAACAATATTATTTGCCTGGCTTAATTCTTCTAACCTGAAACTGGTATACCCATCATCTCGTTTTGGCCATTTTATGCCGTCTGGACGAAGTGCTTTGGTGAGTCTTAACAAGTCAATAATGTCCCATCGTGAATTGCCATTTTGCCACTCACGTGCATAAGGATCATAAAAATTTCGATACAATGTATAACGAGTAAATTCATCATCAAATCGAATATTATTATATCCGACCGTACAGGTACCTGGTTGTGAAAATTCAGCATGGATTTTGTTAATGAAATCAGCCTCTTTTAAACCTTCTTCAAGTGCTAACTGTGGGGAAATACCTGTGACCAGGCAAGCTTGAGGATTGGGCAAAAAATCATTGGCAGGTTGACAATAAATGACCAGTGGCTCACCAATAATATTTAAATCTTCATCGGTTCGAATACCAGCAAACTGAACGGGACGATCACGTTTAGGATCAATGCCAAAGGTTTCATAATCGTGCCAGTATAAGGTATTGTTTTTTTTTGATGTTGTGGCACTTGTTTTGTGCATTATCTATTTCTTTCAAGTAATGGGTTATGATTTATCGGCTTTTTCTTGCTCAGCTAAAGCTTCTGCCCAGGGATCTGCTTCTTCAGTTTTATCACTAGCCTCGGCACTTGCTTGTTCTGCTAAGGCATCAGCCCAGGGATCAGCTTCCGGTTCAGAAGCACCTGAATCTGCAGTCTCTGCTTCAGCAGTTGCTTGTTCTGCAAGAGCATCCGCCCATGGATCTTCTTCAGCGGCTTCTGGTTCAGTCGTTTCCACTGAAGTTTCAGCTTCAGCAGTTGCTTGCTCTGCAAGAGCATCTGCCCATGGATCTTCCTCAGCAGCTTCAGGCTCAGCTGTTTCTATTGAAGTCTCTGCTTCAGTGCTTGCTTGCTCTGCAAGGGCATCCGCCCATGGATCATCTTCAGACTCTTCAGTGCTTGTATCTGTTTCTGTTTCTGTTTCGATATTGGTCTCTTCTAGATTGATCGCATTTGATTCGTCTTGCTTGGGTTTGGTAATAGTCTCATCATCATCCAGAGTATCAAGATCCATATTTAATTCATCATTAATTCCTAAGTTGACGGCAGTGCTGTCATCGAGTGTACTATTGTTTTCATCTAAATCAGAATTAGTTAGATCAAAACTGTCTAGTTGGTCGTGTTCATCATCAGCATTAGGAGCCAGTTGACTGGGGTCATTTTCTTGGTCCAGACGTTTGTCTCTTAAATAGATAATTGCATCAAGTACTTTTTGAGCATTGGAGTCCACTTCTTGGCCTGTTTTTTTACCATGCTCTGTCATTAATGCTGTAATAGTTTCCAATGCTTCAAATAGATGTTCATTAAGTTCAGTATTTTTCAGTCGAAGTTCAGATAATTCTTTTAAATGAGCCTCATTGGATTCGGCTTGCTCACGTGCCAGGATAGTTGCATTGGCTGTTTCTTCACTTTGAGCTTCTTTAGTTTCGGGTTCGAGCGTTTCTGGAGCTTGAGTTATTGTTGCTGCTTGTCCGGCGCCAGTGGTTTTTAGAAAAAGATCATTATTTTCAGTAATGTTTCCAGGATAATCTAAGAGTCGGTAGATATCATGGCGTAAGTAGAGCGTAACAAATTCTTTAATAATTGATTTTTCATTATTAAACAATTTTTCAGCTTGTTCATCACAGTCTCCTTTGAAACCAATTGTTTTGAGTTGTTTTTTTAAAGCAGCTATACGCTCTTCTTTATTCCCTGTGTAATCACTGATGAGCTCATTAACAGCGTTAAGATCTTTGCGTTTTGCTTTAGAACTGAAAATGATGATAGCGAGTAATATCAAAAAAAGAACAATACTAGCTTCTGTCGTGAGAATAAATAGTTTTGGGATTAAAGCTTCCATTATTCAAGTTCTCCTGTCAGCTCATCATAAGCATTTTCACGGGTATTTTTCCATTTTCTATAACCAAAAAAACCACCGACTCCAACAATAATGTTAACAACTACTGCAATTATTATACTCATTAGCCAATCAGTCTCTTCTGTTTCTGATATTTCTTCTTGAAGTTCTTCAATAATTTCTTCGTCAGTGTTTATTTCAGGTGCTTCTTCTGCCAATAATTGATCAGGGGTTAATAGCAAATTATCAAATGTTGGCAGGTTAAGCTGAATGGGTTGTGAGACATAGTCGATAGGACGACCTGTACGTGTTTGAGTCTGCATATGAACAATAATATGGTAGTCTTTTTCTGGATCTAATGATTCGCTTTCATATGACCATTCTAATATCTTGGGATTAAATTGTTGGAATTTGATTGTTTCTCCTGGATCATCATCTTGCAACTTATCTCCTGCTATTAACGATGCAGTCATTGTTATTTTTCTAGGATCAACAAATTCAATATTGGGACTGACCAGTATTTGGTGAAAGTTTTTATTTCCTTTTTGTTGCTGTTCAACCCGAGTACTCAAGAGTTTGATATCATGCACCATAACAGAATGATTTATTTCGCGTTTTAAGGTTTCAGTGCTAGCCTGGAAAGTAAATTTATTATTTCCTATTTCAAGAGTATTGTTCACTTGGACATTAAACAACCCATCATGAGCCTCAATATCTCCGCGTAATCCATTATCATGTAAAAACCAACGTTTTATATTTTTTGCTTCTTTTACAGAAGGTTCTTTTTGTACTGCAGACATTGAAATAAACTGTAAAAAATTATCATCTGTTATTTTTTTGTTGTTGTCTGTCATAAAAAGGGCTGCATTCAGGTTTTCACCAACAAAAAGATTATTGGGCATTCGATTAGTCTGAATTTGGAGGTTGGTGACAACTAACACTCGATTATCAGGATCGGTTTGTGCATTGATTGACCACTCGCCTTGCTTGGGTTTAGTGATAGTAATTAAATCATAATTTTTTTCTGACTGCCATTTGACATATGAGGGGATAGTCTTCTGTGTGTACTTTTTGTTGTTGGGTTCAACCACTTCGGTAGGTCTGGCATTTTGGGGTTTAAACACTAATAATGTTAATTCAAAAATGGACTCATCAACTAGAAATTTATTGTCAACTAAAGGAACCGTATCAGGTTTTGTTGTTTTTTCAAATAAACGAAGAAAAATTCTTTCAAGTTGTTCAGCACTTTCAGTTTGTTCAAATCCACCATCTGTTTTTGTCGAAAGTTCTTTCAAAAAAGCATGGTCAGCATTTTTTGACAAGGCTATAGTATGAATATTTGCACCTGTTTTTTGAATTTCAGGTAGCATTTGTTTAAGAAGACGGGTACGTTCCTGTTTGTTTTTTTCTGCATCTTTACCAATATCAATCATACCATCAGTTAAAAGAATAATACTTCGTTGGTTTAATTTAGAAGGTTTTTGACCCCAGTCAGCCACTGCTGCATCTAAGGCCAGGCCAATATTGGTAAAAAGATCCCTTGAGTGAATTTTTTTACTGGCAAGCTGAGCATTTTTTTTCCATTTCTCATTTGCTAAACCGAGTGGAACCAGAGGTACTGCTTTTGTTCCAAATGTCCAAACTGCAGCACTTGCATCAGTAGGTAACAAACCAACTAATAAACGTAATGCTGGCAGACGTAAATTATTGGGGTCATTTTTTTTCATACTCCCAGATACATCAATCAGCACTCGGATATCACTGCTTTGATTCTGTGGTTCTATTTCTTGGGCTGACCAGACATGAGCTGGGAGCCATAGACAAGAAAAAATTAAAAATAACTTAATTTTATATAGGACTAATTTTATTGCTGATGCAGGAGTCAAAAGCATGCATAAACCTTAATATTTAATAATTATTGATTCACTACCAACTCAGGGCTATTATTCTCTATATCGGCGAAAGATTCAAAAGCTTAACGTTATAGTTACGGTAGAATCTATCAAAGCTGAATTATCGTCTAATAATGCCCTGTTATCTGATAGCTTGTTCTTTAAATATGAATATTGTTATTTAGTAATTAAAGAAATTACTCTTAATTCTAGATTGATTTGAGAATATATCCATTAATTTCTTACACTTAGTTTTTATTTGTATTTATGCTGATTATCCTGATTTTTACCGGGTACCTACTGTTTCTACTCTATTTTGTCTCTATTGATTGCTAATAACTGTATTGATATTTAACAATGAGATGATTTTTTTTTGCAAGAATTAATGACGAGCAGGCTGATCAAGGCTAAAATAGTCAATTAATAATGATAAGTAATGGTAGATCATATAATGAAGCGAGTAGTTGTAACTGGAATGGGTATTGTTTCATGCCTGGGTAATGATAAACAGGCTGTTTTAGAATCCCTTCGCAGTGGTCAATCTGGAATTCAATTCAAAGATGAATACAAAGAAATGGGGATGCGAAGCCATGTGGCTGGTAGTGTCCATATCGATTTGGATGAATTTATTGATCGTAAAGTAAAACGATTTATGGGAGATGCGGCAGCTTATGCCTATATTTCAATGCAGCAAGCCATTGCTGACTCTGGTTTGTCTGATGATGATATTTCAAATTCAAGAACAGGACTAATTGCTGGTTCTGGTGGTGCATCTTCAGAAAATCAGGTTTTAGCTGCTGATATCATGCGTGAGAAAGGCATCCGACGAGTAGGTCCTTATATGGTTCCCAGAACCATGGCTAGCACCGTTTCCGCCTGTTTAGCAACACCCTTTAAAATTAAGGGGGTCAATTACTCCATTAGTTCAGCCTGCGCAACCAGTACTCATTGCATTGGTAATGCTGTAGAGCAAATCCAGTTTGGTAAACAGGATATCGTTTTTGCTGGCGGCGGGGAAGAAGAACACTGGACGCTTAGTATGCTATTTGATGGCATGGGGGCGTTATCCAGTAAATATAATGAAGCACCTGAAACTGCGTCCAGGCCTTATGATGAAACCCGTGATGGTTTTGTTATCGCGGGTGGCGGTGGCATGTTAGTTTTAGAAGAATTAGAGCATGCAAAAGCCCGAGGGGCTAAAATTTATGCTGAAGTTACAGGTTATGGTGCTTCATCTGATGGCGTTGATATGGTTGCACCATCAGGTGAAGGGGCTGTTCGTTGTATGCAACAAGCGATAAGTACTGCAACTAAGCCCATTGATTATATTAATACTCATGGTACCAGTACACCAGTGGGTGATTATAAAGAGATTCAAGCTATTCGAGATGTTTTCTCTTCTATAGAAGGTGGAGTTCCACCAATAAGTTCTACCAAGTCTTTAACTGGGCATTCACTTGGTGCCGCAGGAGTCCATGAAGCGATTTATTGTCTATTAATGATGGAGAATAACTTCATTACTGCTTCAGCTAATGCCAATATTGAAAGTATGGATGAAAGAGTTTCTGATATGCCAATTGTGACAGAAATGAGGGATAACCAAAAATTGGACTCAATTATGAGTAATAATTTTGGTTTTGGTGGTACAAATGCTTGTTTGGTTTTCCAGAAGCTTGATTAATAATTATACTAAAAAAATAAGCTTAAGTTTTTGATATGAATTTTAGTCATGATTTATGTCAAAACTATCTTTTTGGAGAGTAGGAGATAAATTTTTTGTGGATAGTTTTATCGGGGGCACATTATGAGTAGTTCTAAGGCAACGGTTCTGGTCGTTGATGATGAACCATTCAATCTTGAGATTATTGAGGAATACCTTGATGGTGAAAACTATAATCTTTTTACTGCTGAAGATGGTTTGGATGCCTGGACACAATTAGAGGCCGAACCTGATAAATTTGATGTCATTTTGCTTGATCGAATGATGCCAAAACTGGACGGCATGGAAGTTTTGGCAAAAATAAAAGTTCACCGTAAACTTAAATCCACCCCCGTTATTTTACAGACTGCAAAAGCTTCCCAACAAAATATTATAGAAGGTATGAACTCAGGTGCTTATTATTATCTGACAAAACCTTTTGATGATGAAATGTTACGTTCTATTGTTAGAACCGCAATAGAAGATAAGATGCGTTATGATTTGCTGACCTCTGAGCTGGAAGAGAGTGTCAGGGGGTTGATGACGATGCAAGAAGCTCATTTTGAGTATAAAACTATTGATGAGGCAAATGATTTAGCAAAAGTTCTGGCGAATGCTTGCGCCACGCCAAACAGAGTGGTCACCGGTATTTCTGAATTACTCATTAATGCGGTAGAACATGGTAATCTTGAAATTTGCTATGAAGAAAAATCTCGACTTGTTGCAAAAGATAAGTGGAAAGATGAGGTGAGTAAGCGATTGCATTCTCCTGAACATAAAGATAAAAAAGTACTGGTATGGTTTCATCGTCAGGGTTCAGTCAATAAAATCTTAATTCAGGATGAAGGTGATGGTTTTGAATGGCAAAACTACCTTGAACTTGATCCACTGCGAGCATTTGACTCTCATGGTCGTGGTATTGCTATGGCTAAGATGATGAGTGTCGATGAAATCAATTATCAGGGGTGTGGCAACAAAGTAGAAATCGTTGTCCAGGGAATTAAAGCTTAGGATACTATTTTGAATCGTTTTAAGAACTACATTAATTTCTTGATTTTAGCTCGAATGGTGTTTATGACTTCTACCGTTGATACGCCTGAATGATCACCAAATTCCACAAGGCTGACTTTGATAATATCAAGAATAGTGTCTTGTTGCTGCTTGAGAGCCATTTCATTTATCAATGATTTAATTCTAGATTCTGCTGCATCCAACATCATCCCTAACAACTCCTTTAAATTCTTGTGCTGAATTAAATCATCAACAGGCATGCCATTTATCAATAATGATATCTGTGAATGGCTTATAAGTGTTTTTGAGTCAAAGTCAAAAAAATGAATTCCTTCATTTGTTTGTTCACATAATAGCGATTGCTCAAGAGGTGAAATTAGATTTTTTGTGGAAAAGTTGTTACGAGTTGAATTGTGTCTAATTTGAAAAACACAATCCAGTCCTAAACCCAGACAGGATTGGGTTAATAAATCTCCTAATTGCTCCAATGAGATTTCTGTACAACAAGAGGATAAAAACTGGATAATAATTTTAGTTTCTTCATGATGAGCTTCAGGTGGTGCTGGTTTATGAAGTGTATTATCTTGTTGTTTAAGCTTTTTTATTGTCTTTTCAATCCGCAATTCAAGTTCTGCATGATTGAAGGGTTTGATTATGTAATCATAACCACCAGCCTCATAGGCTTTGGCTTTATCTTCAAGTGAACCTCTTGCAGAAACAAAAATAACAGGTATGTTTTGAAAATTTTCAATCTGCTTAAGTTTTTGGCAGGTTTCATAGCCATCCATTCCAACCATAGAAACATCAAGAAGGATTAAGTCAGGTTTTATATTTTCAATGTTATTTATGCATTCTTCGCCAGAAGATGCTAAAGCCACATTAAATTTTGCCCTGAATAACTCTTCTACAATAGCCTGATTGATGGGTTCGTCATCAACAGATAAAATTTTATACATAATTTAATACTTAACTTATAAGTCTTCAATTTGAGTGATTAGAGGAATACTAAAAGAAACGGTGGTTCCCTGACCAAAGACACTTTGAGCTTTGATTATGCCATGATGTCCTTCAATAATCTCTTTACAAATAGCCAGGCCTAATCCTGTACCACCGGCACCTGTATTTGTCTTACTGCTTTGAGCAAATTGATCAAATATGGTTTCTAATTCATTGACAGGTACTCCAACACCCTCGTCTTTAACATCTACTCTTATTGCTTTTTGTTTATTAATCAGGCGTTTGTCAGAACTGTTCTTATCTTCAATTGTGGTGTATGAAAATGCAATAGTTATCATGGAATCAGGATGAGAAAATTTAATAGCATTAGATAATAAGTTATGTACTACTTGAGTAATTCGTTCTTTATCACAGGTAATTGTTGTATCAATTTCATTACCAATCATTTTGATTGAAAGTTTCTTTTCTGCCAAAAGGGCATTTAGATCAGACATAACCAGAGATACCAAATCATCTAATGAGTTGTAACTCATATTAAAGTCCATCTTATCTGCTTCTAATTTGGATAAATCTAATAAGTCATTTAGAAGAAGTAATAAGCGCTGGCCACTTTGATGAATTCGGTCAAAATAATTATGCAGTTTTTCTCTTGGACTTTTATTACTATTCTTTATTCCAATACTGGAAAAACTTAAAATGCCATGCATTGGTGTACGTAATTCATGAGAAATATTGGCAAGAAATTCTGACTTGGAATGGTTTGCTCTTTCAGCATTTTCTTTGGCTAGTTTTAAATCAGCTGTTTGTACACTGATGAGATCTTCTAAATGACTGCGGTTTCTATTTAATTCTCGTTCAGCATTTTTTCTCATCGTAATGTCACTATGAGTCCCAACCGCTCTTAAAGGTTTTCCTTTTGAGTCAACTTGAACTATTTTTCCACGGTTTAAAATCCATTTATACTGACCTGTTCGTGTTTTAAAACGGTATTCAATTTGGAAAAAGTTTATTTTCCCTTTTTTTATGGATTCATAAAGTTGATAAACCTTTTTCTCATCCTTTGGATGTAATAATTTTTTCCATGCCATTAGATCATTGGGAATTTCACCAACGCGATAAGCCATCATTGTAGACCAGCGAGGGCTGACATAGAGTTTTCCAGTGATCATGTCAACATCCCATAAAGCATCATTACTGCCTTCAAGTGCAAATTTAAGTCTTTCCTGACTTTCTAACAATGCCTCCTGAGTTTCATTTTTCCCTCTTGCTTCTAATTTAAGTAGTTCATTGGCTTTGCGTAAATCTAGAGTACGTTTGAATATTTCATCTTCCAGCAGGTCTTGATTCTCTGTTAACTCCTTTTCAACCAACAATCGGTTGCTCTCTTCACGAAATAATTTAATTAGAAAAGCAATGGAAACAAGCATTAATGAAGTGAATAATAGTGAAGCATAAAGCCATTGTGTTGTAACGTAACTTTTTGTGAAATCAGAATGAGAATAAGCAGAAATGGACCAATTGGTATGTTTAATTGGTGCCTGAAATAATCTGAGTTGTCGGTTTGCGTAATTAAGCTGGCTTCCAAAAAGAGTACTGCTTTGTATTCCATCAGAACTGATAATAATATGATCTGGAGAATCTTTATGGGTTATTAATAGTGTCTGATTTGAAGGTTGACTATGTTTAATTATTTTGACCAGTGTTTTTATTTTAAAGTGGACAAAGAAAATAAATTTTTTACCATCGTCATCAAATAATGTATTTCGTATGTCAAAATGAAAATTATCTTCTTTTTTACCATGAAGAGAAATTGGAATATCAATTTTTTCATTTTTGAAGATTGAATTTAATTCAGAGCGGCAAAGAGGACCAATTTTTATTGATTGTTGAGAAATAAGTGGTATGCCATCAGGACTGATAAGGTTGTATGTGAAATTATTAGGAAAATGTGTTGCTATTTCAATAGAAAGACGTTCAAGTAGTTCATCATCCTCTGATATCTCAATAAGTTTCATCAGTTCTGATCTGAAAAAATGAGTAAAAGTATTGAGTGAATTTTGTTTTTGTTGTAAATATTGCTCAAGACTTTCTTTTGCACTGTTGACTGATGTAATACCTAACTGTTTTTGGTAGCTATTGAAATCTTTAATATTTTTGAGAGTAGACCAGATAATTATATTGGCAAAAGAAAACATGAATAATAAAACAAAGATAATAGCTGTTTGTCGACTATCACGAATATTTCGGTGGGAAGATAAATAATAAATAACGCTTAATATAATGATCAGTGCACTGAAAATAATAAACCATGTATTGGTAGAAAAAAACAAATCAGTTGAAGAGACTTTATCATTAATAGCAGAAAACGCTTTATCAAAAAATGATAAAGAAAGGTTTTGATTGATTTGTTGGTTTTGAACTGTTTCTCCTTTAGTCGTACTTTGTGCAAAAGAAAATTGAGTAAACAGTAGTATGATAACCAAAAACAATAAGCGAAGGGGTAGTATTAGCATGAATTATAAATTATTTTTAATTTCCTTATAGATTTCATTAAAGCACATGAATAGGCTAAACAAAAGTACCGCAACCAATTTACAGAGTTTTCTTTTTGGACTGAAGCAAGTCTACTTTTTTGTTTAGCTCTTATAAAACTGGATATTCTTATAATAAGAATATAGTTATTAGGGCAAAGTTAGTAGAATAATAGTTCTCATACCCAAATCAGAGGTAACGAATTAATTTCTCAATGAAATCACTGGCCACCCATGCTCTGTGGCATGTTTCTTTAAAAGCACGTCAGGATCAACTGCAACTGGATGAGTGACTTTTAATAAGAGAGGCAAATCATTGATTGAATCGCTATAAAAGTGACTGTCATCTAAAGAGTAGTTGTTATCCTGAAGCCAAGTTGAAAGACGTTCTACTTTACCTTCCTGAAAACAAGGAGTGCCTGTTACTTGACCTGTAAATCGGTTGTTCTTTTGTTCAGGCATTGTTGCAATAATATCATCGACCCCTAATTTTTCTGCAATGGGGGCCGTGACAAAATGGTTAGTTGCAGTAATTATGAGTAGGAAATCATTCGCTTCTCTATGTTGAGCGAGTAGTTTTTCAGCTTTTGGCAACCAAATGCTATTAATTTTTTTCTGCATAAATTCATGGTGCAACTCAGATAGAGTTTCAATAGAATGTTTGCTCAAAGGTGCCAGGCTGAACTTTAAAAAATCATAAATATCAAGTGTCCCAGCCTTGTATTCATCATAAAATCTTTGATTTTCTTGTTTATACAGGACTGGATCAACTAAAGCTTTCTCAACTAAAAATTCTCCCCAGAGAAAATCGCTGTCGCCGCCTATGAGAGTGTTATCCAGATCAAATATTGCTAAATTCAATTGTTTTTCCCACTTTAATTACGAAAAGAGAGTGATTTTACCACTTTTCTTGAAAAAAACAGTGATATAATTTATCGTAAATCTAGAATAAGATTTTCTTTTTTATCCACTTTTTTTCTTTTTTTCCTCTTTTTGGAGGGATGGGCTTGATTATATGGCGTGTTATGGTGTGTTACTTTGATTGATTCTGATGGCTATCGAGCAAATGTTGGCATCATCATTTTTAATGATGATGGTAAACTATTTTGGGCGCGAAGAATTGGTCAAGATGCCTGGCAGTTCCCTCAAGGAGGCATTGCTTATGCGGAATCACCTGAGCAAGCAGTTTATAGGGAATTGAGTGAAGAAACAGGTTTGTCAAAAGAAGATGTACAAATTGTGGCACAAACTGAAGGATGGCTAAAATACAATTTACCCGATCATCTGGTACGTCGTTATAAACGTCCAGTTTGCATTGGTCAAAAACAAAAATGGTTCATGCTCCGTTTATTGGCAAATGATGAATCGGTTTCTTTGAATCATAATAATCGCCCAGAATTTGATATTTGGAAATGGACTGATTATTGGGCGCCACTGAATGAAGTGATTTCATTTAAACGGGAAGTCTACAAGCAGGCGCTGGAATTTTTTGAACCAACATTATTAGAGCAAAAGCTAAGCCATAAATAAAATCAAAATCTAAGTATGAAACTTAAAAAGGATTTATAAAAATAAGGAACCTGGAAACTTAATTGTTAACTGGTTCCGATTATAGGGGAAGGTTTTTTATGTTGCGGACCTTGCGACGTATTGTTCAAGAAGTCAATTCAACTCGTGACCTTAATCAGGTCCTGGAAATCATTGTACGAAGAGTAAAAAAAGCGATTGATGCAGATGTTTGTTCAATCTATTTGTTTGATCAGGATGAATCACAGTTTACTCTTATGGCGACTGATGGTCTCAATAATGAACTGGTTGGACAAGTCCGAATGGCACATGGTGCAGGACTTGTGAGTCTGGTTGCGCAAAGAGCAGATCCTCTTAATCTTGATGATGCTCAGGAGCATCCCCGCTTTAAATTGTTTACTTCTCTAAATGAAGAACGTTATCACGGTTTTACTGGTATACCAATTACCCATCACCGTGAAGTTTTGGGGGTATTAGTTGCTCAATCAGAGTCACGTATCCGTTTTTCTCAGGATGTTGTTAATTTCCTTGTTACTATTGCTGCACAATTAGCTGGCTCCATCATTAATGCTCAGGCGAGCAGACAAATACCAGTATATTCCACACAAGATGTTTCTAAAGTTCGTCAAGATTATCGTCCTATGATAGGGCAGCCTGGTTCACCTGGTGTTGCAGTGGGACATGCTGTTTCTATTTCATCATCTGTTTCACTCGATGCTGTGCCTGACAGACCTGCGGAAAGTATTGATGATGAAATTGATATCTTTCGTCTTGCGTTAGAATCGGTTCGTAAAGATATAAAATCACTTTCTTTTCAATTACTTTCCGATGGGTTGCCGACAGAAGATGTCGCTGTTTTTGATGCTTATCTGTTAATGTTGGATTCCAATACACTCATTGAAAGCACTATTGGGAAAATTCAAACGGGTCAATGGGCGGCGGGTGCTTTACGAGAAACAATTTTTGAACACATTAAGCTTTTTGGTGAAATGGATAACCCTTATCTTCAAGAGCGGGTTAAAGATATTAGAGATTTAGGGCAAAGTATTTTTAACCAGATGCAGGGTATCAATGATTTACCCATTGATAAACTCTCTACAGAGAGCATTATTGTTGCTGAAGATATTTCTGCAACACTGCTTGCTGAAATTGCCAAAATAAACATCTCTGGTATTGTTTTGAAAAGTGGTTCCAGAACCTCTCATGTTGCAATTCTTGCTAGAGCAATGGGTATTCCAACGGTTGTTGGAGTTAGCGAATTACCAATAATGCAACTTGATGGTAGTCAATTGGTTGCTGATGGCTATAGCGGCAAAGTCTATATTTCACCTCCTGAACACATTATTAAAGAATATTCTCGATTAATTTCTCAAGAAGAAGAGCTTTCTCAGGATCTCAGAGAGTTAACCGATAAGCCAGCAACAACACTGGATAACGTTAATATCCCTTTATATGCCAATACTGGTTTAGTGGCAGACATTACACCAAGTAAAGAAAGTGGTGCCGAAGGTATAGGACTCTATAGAACAGAATACCCCTTTATGATTCGTCAACGTTTTCCAGGAGAAGAAGAACAGGGCAAAATTTATAAAGAAGTTATGCAGGCTATGGCGCCAAAACCTGTTGTTCTAAGAACGCTTGATATTGGCGGAGATAAAGCACTCAGTTATTTCCCAATTGAAGAAGATAATCCTTTTCTGGGTTGGCGTGGTATACGAGTAACGCTTGATCACCCGGAAATTTTTATGATTCAGTTACGTGCAATGTTAATTGCGAGTAAAGGACTGAATAATCTAAATATATTATTTCCCATGATCAGCACAGTGGGTGAAGTAGAAGATGCAATAAGTTTGCTTGATCGCGCATATCAAGAATTATTGGCAGAAGGGCACTCTATAAAAATGCCCAAAGTTGGAGTTATGGTTGAAGTTCCCTCTGTGGTTTTTCAGATGAGGCGAATTGCATCTTTAGTTGATTTTGTATCCATTGGTACGAATGACCTAATACAATATCTCATGGCTGTTGACAGAAATAATGCAAATGTAGCAGATCTCTATGAATCATTAAATCCTTCAGTCTTAAGCGCCATTAAACTGGTTATTGACGAAGCACATAAAGAAGATATTCCAGTGAGTGTTTGTGGTGAAATGGCTGGCGATCCATTAGCGGCTATTCTTCTACTTGGAATGTCCATTGATTCCCTCAGTACGAGTGCTGCCTCATTGCCAAGAGTGAAGTGGTTGATTCAGAATTTTTCTCAAAAAGAAGCCAAAGAGCTTGTCGATAAAGCTCTAAATATGAAAGATGCCTATGTCATAAAAAATATGCTAACAAATAGTATAGAAACGAAAGGGCTTGGTGGATTAATTAGAGCGGGTCGATAGTAAAATAAAGGATATAGAACGAGTATTAATCCGTACATAATACTGCTTTTCAAACGATGCTTTTCTCATGTTTTAAATATTATTACAATTAATTGACAAAAAGAGTTGACGATAGGAATTTACTGCGTATAATGTGCATCTCAGTCAGCGGTACTGCTCTTAAAAAAGAGAAGAAAACCACTGAAGGAACAACGACTTAGAAATGAATCAGG
>JAPHSW010000286.1 GCA_026196615.1 Gammaproteobacteria bacterium
ATATTGAATAAATTCATCATTCTCTAATAATTCTTCCAAAATCATTCCTTTACATTATTATCTTGTTTTGGGTCGCTCTATGATATCAAAAACCTTGCAAAGTGTGTAGGAATTATCTGAAGTTTCTGTTGTCTTTATAGCATCAAGTCTGTGTCTTGAAATCATTCTGAATTGCTCACATATAGAATAATGATGACATTTTTTAACAAAGCGATATAAAATAACGCACAAACAGTGATAATTTTTTTTAACTGATTGATATATAGGGTATTAATTTCTAATGAATAGGATTTTTTTATTTCTTGCCACTAATATGGCAGTTATGTTTCTTGTTGGCTTAGTATTTCAATTATTAGGGCTTCAGGGACTTTTAGCTCAAAATGGCGTTGATCTTAATTTGACGGCAGTTATGGTCATGTCTTTGGTTGTAGGCTTCAGTGGCTCAATCATTTCGCTGTTTATGTCAAAGTCCATGGCAAAGCGTTCTATGGGCGTTCAAATGATTCAACAACCTGCCAACAATGCTGAACGTTGGTTAGTTGAAACCGTTCATCGACAAGCCGATCAAGCGGGAATTGGTCGTCCTGAAGTTGGGATTTTTGATTCTCCCCAACCCAATGCGTTTGCTACAGGGGCCAATCGAAATGATGCTCTGGTGGCAGTTAGCACTGGTTTACTTAATGCGATGACTCAGGATGAAGTTGAAGCCGTTTTGGGGCACGAAGTCAGTCATGTTGCCAATGGCGATATGATCACCATGGCATTAATGCAGGGTGTGGTAAATACTTTTGTGATGTTTTTCTCGACCGTTATCGGACATCTGGTTGACCGAATTGTCTTTAAAACAGAACGTGGACATGGTCCTGCGTATTATATCACCAGTATAATTGCTCAATTATTTTTGTCGGTTTTAGCCAGTATTATTGTTCTGTGGTTCTCAAGACAGCGAGAGTTTCGTGCTGATCGCGGTGGAGCAGAACTGGCTGGACGTCAAAAAATGATTGACTCATTACGTCGTTTGCAACAAGCCCATGAACCAGAGGACTTGCCTGATCAAATGGCTGCATTTGGTATTGCTGGAGGCGTTGGTGATGGCTTAAAAGCCCTGTTCCTAACCCATCCGCCACTGGAGCAACGAATCGCGGCATTAGAAAGTATGCGTTAGTGTTTTATTGATATTATTGTTCCCCGGACTTTAAATTTGCCAGAATTAAACTATATTTAGAAAGTGCCGATAGTTTTTACTGAGTAATATTGAATAAATATTGGAAGTCCAGGGAATATAGTCAATGTTAAAAACATTATATACAACACTTTTTTTAAATACGACGGTAAAGCTTAAGCTACAATTAAGCTTTGCATTCTTTCTGATACTAATATTATTTGGTAGTAGTGTATTTATTTACAATGGCTACAAGCAAAAAGATATTCTTCTTGAAATAACCCAAAAAAGCACTCCAATCGTTTCTCATCTGCAAAGTCTTCGTGAAGGTATTACTGAATTATCTGCAAGTAGTGGTCTTTACCTTTTAACTCGTGAAATAAAGTACCAAAACGACTACCAGCAAGCTCTGGAAACTCTTAAAAAACATATAGTCTCTCTTGAATCTCATAAAAGTACTCATCCAGAAATGGTACAGTCACTAACAAATATTAAAACCAAACTGGGTAGCCTGGATGAAAGCTTTATAAATGTAATGACTATTGGCATTAATGATAATCTAAATAAACCAGCATTATTATTGGCTGCAGAAAAAATTGGACCTTTGTTTAATCAGGTTCTGCAAATTACCAGTACCATGTTAGATTCTGAAGAGGAAGAGGATGAACTCACCAGCGAAAGAAAGGATATTCTAAAAAACATTTTTGAAGTTCGAAGCGAATGGCTTAATCTGTCTCGTAATATTACTGTTTTTCTGACCTATCGTAATAAGATGTTTGCAGAAGAATATCCTATACAACTGATAAAATTAAAAGAAAAATTGGCTCATCTCACAGAGCTCTCAGATGGTTTAACCTTTGAACAAGCAAATGGTCTTGAAGAATTAGACGTTATTATTGTAAATTATGAACAAGCCTTACATGATCTTGTGCCACTTCATAATGGTGAAAATTGGCGTAAGGACTCTCAGATTATTCGTAATGAACTCGGACCATTATTAAACGATATTCAGCAATCAATTGGTCAGGTAATTAATAAAGAACAAACTCGAGCCGATAATCAATTAAGTAACTTAATAATAAACATTGAATTGTTTTCGAATATTGCATTACTGATTGGTGTCATCAGTCTTGTTGGGGCTTTTGTGATTCTTATTGTACTTAATTTATTAGTGACGAATCGAATTTCAACAATAAAAAATGCAATGCATGAAATTTCATCCGGTGGTGGCTTAGGGTACTCTCTTGATGAAACTGGAAAGGATGAATTATCCTATTTGGCTGTGGACTTTAATATTTTTGTGTCAAAAATTAAACGAGTTGTTGATTTAGTCATACTCTCATCAAGTAGCCTGGCAGATGAAGCAAATAAAATGAGTGGTTTGACAGAATGTGCCTTAGAGTTTTCCAATAGTCAGGAAAGAAAGGTTTCAGAAGTTGCAGATATCAACACTAAAATGTTTGAACAAATGGGCTCGATTGTTGAAAATACAGGGGAGGCTGCAAAGTCGGTTGAAGAGGCTAAACTGGCGGCAGAAAATGGTCGCAACATTGTCTTGCAAGCCATTGAGTCAGTACAACTTATTGCCACAGAAGTTGAAAGTTCATCAAGCGTTGTTAATGATTTAGCCAAAGATTCTGAGAGTATCAGTTCTGTGATTCAGGTGATTCAATTGATTTCGGAACAGACCAATTTATTAGCTCTCAATGCGGCAATTGAAGCGGCACGGGCTGGAGAGGCGGGTAGGGGATTTGCTGTTGTTGCTGATGAAGTCAGGAGTTTGTCCCATAAAATTCAAAGTGAAACCGTTATTATCAAAGGAAAAATTGAGCAACTGCAAAGTGCTTCTGCAAGTGTTGTGAATAAAATGGACAGTATGCAGAAAAATGCTGAAAAAACAGTTCAATTGTCCACCCAGACAGGAGATGCTTTCGATAACATTGTTTCCGATATTACCTCTGTAACAGCGATGAATTTGCAAAATGCTGAGGCTGCGGAGCAGCAACGAAAAGATAATGAAACTGTGAGTAATGGACTTGAGAATTTAACCATTATGTCTCAGACCATGTCTGGTACTTCTAAAGATGCTTATAACTCAGGAAATGAGTTCAAAATTATGTCAGAGCAATTGAAAGATATTGTGCAACAATTTGTCAATGAAGCAGGTGAGGTTCAAGCTAAAGTCAATGCTAAGGCTGAACCTAAGGTAAAAACCGTGACAGCATCAGCAAAACAAAGCACTCAGGCATCAGCCGCAGAGCAAGATGACGTTGAGCTTTTTTAAGGGCCGTGATCTAGAGTATAATCGTTATCAATTCGAAAATATTAGCTGTCAGCTGGAATATAAATATCTTCAGCGGAAAAAGACTAAGATAACAATTTTATTTTTAACAAATCCTGTATTTAATTCACGCGTGAAACATGTCCTTTCCTAATAAATATAAGCCTGACTCATGGTCACATCGTCAATTAGATAACTTGCGTCTCCATCTTGCTCGCCCAGATGCTTTAATTCAACTGTCTATTTTAGGCGTATTGACTGGACTTTTAACCGGTGGAATCATTGTTTTATTCAGAATTCTTGTTGAAGAAGTTCAATTGAAAATTTTGACGGGACATAGTGATAATTATGAAACTTTATCAATGGAAGCCCGTTTTCTCTATCCGGTTATTGGTAGTTTAATTATTGCTTTAATCTTTCATTTCTTTTCAAAAGGTATTCATGTTTTAGGTGTTGCCAGCGTAATGGAAAGAATGGCTTTTCACCAGGGATACCTCTCTTTACGCGGTTTTTTTCTACAGTTTTTTGGTGCTGCGGTTGCCATAATATCTGGACATTCAGTGGGACGAGAAGGGCCTAATGTTTATCTTGGTGCAGCTTCCAGTAGTCTTGTAGGGCAATTTCTAGGACTTCCTAATAATAGTATTCGCACGCTTGTTGGATGTGGCACTGCAGCAGGTATTGCCGCTTCTTTTGATACACCATTAGCTGGTGTAATTTTTGCGTTAGAAGTTATCATGATGGAATATACTTTAGTGAGTTTTATGCCAATAATACTGGCCGCAGGCAGTGCAACATCTATATCTATTTTTGTTTTTGGTAGTGGTGCGGCATTTACTATTCCTAAAATAGAGCAAGGGGCACTTATTGAATTGCCTTTTGTTGTTTTACTTGGTCTTTTAGCAGGAGTACTTTCTGCGTTTTTTATTGAATTATTAAAATCAGTGACATACCGTTCAAGAAAGTTAAGCTTTTCCATAAAACTCATGCTTTCTGGAATGATAGTTGGATTAATTGCAATGATAGAGCCGGGGGTTATGGGGATTGGCTATGATTCTGTCAGTCAAACGCTTGCTGGGGACGTTATGCTCAGTGCCTTATTGTTACTCTTAGCTTGTAAACTATTAGCAACGGCAGCCAGTATAGGCTTAGGGATCCCCGGTGGTGTGATTGGCCCAGCATTATTTTTAGGGGCGTGCCTTGGTGGTGTTTTGGGCTTAGTAATCCGTCTAATATTCCCAGAATTACAAATTGATACAGGCTTTTATAGCCTATTAGGAATGGGGGCTGTTATGGGAGCAAGTCTACAGGCACCATTAGCAGCACTGACAGCAATGATGGAGTTGACTCATAGTCCACAAATTATCATGCCAGGCATGATTACTATTGTTATTGCAAATTTGACTGCCAGTGAGCTTTTTCGAAAAAAATCATTATTCATTTCTGTACTTGAAGCGAATGAAGTGAATGTGTATACCAATCCAATATCACAAACCTTAAGGAGAATTGGTGTTGGTAGCGTCATGAATAAAACTATTGCTCAGGTTAACGACCAAATGACGCTGGAAAAAATTAAAAATACCTTATCAGAAAATCCTGAATGGTTACTTATTGCTGACAAAGACAATCAATACAAACAACTGATGCCAGCAATTGAACTGGTCAAATACGTTGAACAGCAATGTGACGATGCTTGTGATGAAGATAGAGAGGATAGTGAAGAGAAAGAAATAATTGATTTATTAGAAATACCAGCAAGAAGAATAGAGGCTGCCTCTATACATTTACAGGCGACTTTAGAAGAAGCTCTGAATAAACTGGATAATCTTGAGTTGGATGCTCTTTATGTTGAGCGTATGAATACTCCTGGAATTATGCATATTTATGGAGTTTTAACACGAGAACAAATTGAGTCAGCTTATCAGTTTAAATGAATAAGTAAGCTAAGAGTAGGGCACTTTTTATAAGCGCGCACTATGATGACTGAGTGCACGCTTATAAACTAAATACTATTCATAGGTAAGATCTTTAGGAATTGAATTGAAGCCCCATAAATGATCAAATAGTTGTTTCTGACGCAATTATTATGATATCCAAAGGCTTCAAATG
>JAPHSW010000066.1 GCA_026196615.1 Gammaproteobacteria bacterium
AAAAAAGCTCTTGGTACACTTAGCGCTGTTATAGATACAGCATCGGCTATCATAGGTTTCTTGTCTAATCCAGGTGGAATCCCAGGTATTGTATTGTCTGCATTAGCAGGAGTAACAGGAGCGATTCAGATCGGAACAATTGCAGCGACACCTTTACCATCATTCGCTAACGGTGGTATAGTTCCAGGAACAAGTTATACCGGAGATAATGTACAGGCAAATGTAAACTCAGGAGAGATGGTATTGAATAAACGACAACAGGCAGCTTTATTTAATAGTGCTAATGGTGGTGGTATGTCTGGAAACGTTACACTAATAGTAGATGGTCAGCAATTTACAGCACATTTCCAAAACCAGATAAACAATAGACAATTGATAAGCTCACAAGGTGGCGCAATATGAAAATATACACAGACAATAAAGTGGATTTAGCCACTGTATCAGGTACAGATGCCACGGTAAACTATCCTGCTTCGAATGTTCAAGACCCCAACATAGACCTTATATACAGAGGTGGTGAACAGGTTGATTTCTATATATCAGGGTCTGGAAGTTTAAAAAATATCTCGATTGGTTATATTAACCTTGTGGTTGACCCGACAGATTTAACCACTGTTAATTGGTCTAAAACATCCTCTATTACGGTTGTAGATAGTGGTGACACTATACAAGGCGAATCTATATATAAACTAGAAGCAACAATATCAGCAGCTGGACGGTTGGAACAAAACATAGTTGTTGCAAATACTGTTGCAACTGGTAAAATAAGAATGAGAAAGGGTACTAATAATATAGATAGGTATGCCATATATAATACTACAGGCGCAGCTACAGTATTGGAATTAAATATAGTTTATTCGTCTAAAGGGTTTACGATTTCTAGTGGAACTATAGAGAAATACATATGGTTAGATGATGAAACTGTTGATATATATTTTAAAACAGAATCATTTACAAATCCATCTACTTTAACAGAAAGAATGTATATAGGAGCTGGAAGTTCTACATCTGGACAATATTCATATTATTCAACACCTCAATTATTGGCAGGTGGAGCGTTTAACAGTGCACCATTTATAGATGGAACAAAAGCTGTCGATACAATAAATGAAACATTTACAATGCCAGATAAGTATACAGTTGTATGGCAAGGAGTGCCATACTTCCCTTATAATACTTCTGTAAATAAAACACTTTACGAGTGGACGGTGTCATCCGATATAAAAGCTAGGCTAGAGTATGAAATAACGACAGATACATTTAGATATATATGGGATGATCCTAATTTCAGAGCAATGTCATCTTTGCAGTTTGACGATGGAACAAGTTATACAAACTTAAACCAAAAAATAATGATAGTTTGTTCGGTTGATACGATTTCTGGTGGTATATCAGACTCAAGAATGATATGTATTCCATTAGAGTCAGGATCAATAAGCGAGGATTCAACATGGAGCGCATCACCAGATATTAAGTCTAGCACTTTTTCTACATTATCAATTGGTAATACATCCGGTGCTAATCAACCTGATTCAGAATATGAGTATCTTCGCGTATATGAAGGGTTATTAGTCGGAACAGTAACAAGCTCTGACGACGTAATAGCACTATTAAAAGACAAGAAACTTCTACTTGATAAAACATACCAAGAAAAGTTCACAGCTACCGATTTATTGATAGCAGGAAGCACTATAAACGACGGTGATACAATAACTCTCAGAGGGAACGACGTTGACTCATACGGAACAGGAACACCGGTAGATGAAACTGTCACTTGGAGCAAAGATATAATAACACATAGTTTCACAAAAGCCTCACATCAATATTGGAGACTTTCTGTTAATAGCTCAAACATAATTGATATCGGTAGGATCTATCTTGGTGAAAACTACGAAACTCCTGGATTATCTCCCACAGTTACGCATGATGTGAATGATAATTCAATAGTTACTATTTCAGCAAGCGGTAAAACATACGCTGATATAAGATATTTCAACAATGTTATATCAATAGATTTCCCATTGTTAACGTATCAAGAAAAGACAGTAATATATAATATATTCAGGTCAATCGGTTCATACACTCCTATTTTCGTTACATTCGGAGAGATCGGTATTGATATTCCGTCAATATATGGTACAATCAATCAGGCAAGTTTAAGCGCATCACTATTGAACAGTCCGAACTTGTATTCGTTATCATTGACAATAAGGCAGGAAGTATAATATGGCAGTTACACAATTAAATGATCAGGCAATAGGCAGTACAGACTTTACTAAGCTAGTTAATGCTACTGATAAAAACGCAAAAGGACTAAATCAGATAACTTTATTCAATTATAATAACGATTCAGCACCTTCAGTAAAAGTGGGGTCAGTATTCGAGAATAACGGTGCTACATTTATAGTCGATACATCAAATATAACACCAACTGGTTATTCTGGGATAAGCAATTCAACAACATTTTATTTATACTATGACGAATCAGCAGCAACATTTATTTACAGCGCAACAGTACCACCTTGGTCTGATTCTCTACAAGGTTATTACAACGGTAACGACAGAGCGTTATTTTCTATGTATAAAGATGCTGGTGGTACGCTTTATCAGAATAAATACATACTTAATAATATCTCACAAAACCAAATAGGCGGTCTTCAGCTAGAGGGGACTATGAAATGGAAGTATTATTATTATTCTGCTAGTATAACAGATGGCGATTTGTGGGATATATTAGCTTTATGGGTTCCAACAGATCAAGACGGTATGGCTATATGCGGACAAGCAAGCATAGGAGGTGTAGCTCATACATTTACAGCTCTATATCGATATAGTGCTACAATAATGGCACTACTAGGAACAGAGCTAGACGTTACACCAGTAGCAGGTTATAAAACATTTACTACATCAGGAACTACCGTTTATTCTAATGTTCAACTAATGTCAAATTTTGATGCTATTTAATAAAACAAAATGCCATGAATCTCCATGCTCCCATTACCTGTAATGTTTTTGTATGAAACCCATTTCGACCCTTTTTTGAAATGTATATAAATGGTTATTCCGTCTGATATTATATTTTTAGCTGTTAAACCAACCATTTGACCATAAGGTATAAATTCATATATAGTTAAAAACCATTCGCCGTTGATTTTGATATTTTCACCAACTCCATTAACATAGCTACCTGTAAACGATTCACCTTCTTTTGCAACTATATTATAACTAACATATGAACCTTGATACATTTCACAACTAACAAAACTAAAAACAACCATCAATAAAACTATAATCTTTTTCATAATATCTCCTTAATAATCAATATAATATACTAATTTGTGTTTCATATGGTAGTTATGTGTTGATTAAGTGAAGAATACAAGACAAAGCTTTAAATATATAGTATAATATCTAGATATGGTATTCAGCGATTATATTAATAAGCCACAATCTAAGAAGATTACGATTGTTGAGATAGATACACCTCTAACCGGTTATACATGGCTAAATCTACAACCTGGGATATGGTATGCTCAATTAACTCCTGGAAATCAGACATTCACGGATGATTTCGGGAACGTTGGGTTTTGGAGTCCTGCAAACGCGCTATACTATAACATCCAATCAATGAATGTTGACGGTACATTATATTCAGAAGTTGCTTCAATCGCTTTAACGGTAGCAACAGAAAAGACCTGGTTTTATGATACGGCTACTACTAATATATACATCCATTTTGAAGACTGGAACCCACCTGAATTTTATACAATAGTAGTTCCAGGGGCTGCAATCGGTTTTACTTTCCAGAAAGATGATACAAGTAACAATTATTTTGAAGATGTCTATTATATTCCTTCTGTTGTATCAATTCCTAATCTATCCAAAAGAAAAGATCCTCTATTTTTCGGTGTTATCCAGTATCAAGGTGGCTCAATAACATTCAATAATGAAGATGGTTATTTTGATGATTTCGCTACATATAACTTATACGGACAGCCAGTTAGAATAAAGTTCACATTTGAAGGTCTTGATATCTCAGAACAATTGACCGTTTATACCGGACGTGTAGAAGATTTTAGCCATGACTTAACAAGTTTCAAACTTAATATTTCAGATTTAAGAAAATCACTATCTCGGAAACTACCTGTTAATACTTTAGACCTTACAACATATGCTGATATGGATGAGAAACTAGACGGAACACCTATACCGATAATATATGGAACAGTAATAAAAGCACCTGTATATCAAACAAGTATAACCAACTTTATATTTGCAGATACAGCCTTTAATTCTATCGATGCAACAATCGTTGTATATGATGAGGACGGAAATATAATTACCCATGCAGGGACAGAAACAAATGGAACGTTTACATTAACAATAGTCGTATGGAGTGCTGCAACTGCATACGCTATAGGGGATTATATACAAAGTGGAGATGATTATTATGAGGCTATAAAGGCTGGAACTAATCATGAACCACCAAACACAGAATATTGGAAGAAGTTTAAAACTGATAAACTTACAGTCACAGCAACTCAGTCAACTATAAATAATGGGCTTGATGTTATAGCTGATATTTTAGAGAACTACGAGAACATAGCATATAACAGTTCAAACTATGATACTACTGAATGGGCTGCTGAAATTGGGGCTGTAAAGGACATTGGTATCTGGATAGGTAAAGGACGCCTTAAAACATCAGCCGATGTAATAGAGGCTGTCTGTGTAGCAAATAACGGTATATTCGAACCTCTAGCCGATGGTCGTTATACATTCAGAACTTTAGATCCTGATAAAGAATCTGCATATTCTATACAGCAAGATGAATTATTGGGCGATGCATCTATACAATATAACGCAAGCGAATATTTATCATCAGTTAAGATAGAATACTCAGAAGATCTATTAGAAAAAGAACCAGAGATCTATACTAATAATGATTATGAAACAGAAGTATACGCAAAATACAGACAGTATAAAGAGAAGTCATTTAAAACAATATTAACATCCGAAGCCGACGCAATAGTACTATCAGATAGTATCATGGAGCAGTCAAAAATAATAACACCAAGAGTCTCATTTGTAACAAAGACGCAAAATATCGGGGTTAAGATTTTAGACAATGTAGATTTTGAATATGTCAGGCAGAATGGGAATGTAATTATACCAGATTCTAAATGGCAGGTATTAGGCATAACTTTAAACATGACTGATTTTACAGTTGGAATAGATATAAAACAAATTGCAGAAAATTAGGAGATTATATGAAATTATCAAAGAAACTGGCTAACATATTTGAAGAAGAATTTGAAAAGGTATTTGAGAAAGAGAAAGCAGATAAAGACTTTCTTAAACATGAAGATTTCGCAAGCAGTAAAGACAGAGCTGCGGAAGGTATATTG
>JAPHSW010000198.1 GCA_026196615.1 Gammaproteobacteria bacterium
GTCACTAAAATAACATCACAGGAATCCCAGCCTAATGCCTCCATTTCTGACAATGAATGAGGTAGATAATCAGAAACACCATAACATTCTGCCCAGTACTTTTCGTAAGAAAAGATATTCTGTAAGTTTGTATGTTTACGATTTCTAGAAGTATGTTTAACACTGGACATAACGAAATGACTCAATACTTTGTATTAATAGGTGATATCGACGCACTTTTATGATGATTTGTATCGATGCCATTAAGATAGGAGGAAACCTAATTATAAGCTTTTTTAGATTATAAAAAAACCTTAGTAATATCAAGTCATTAGTTTTTCTATATTCACAGGTGAGGCAGAGTACATCATTATTTAGAAATTCTTTAATTCAAGGATATGAGAAACTAAATTACTTATCCAGTTCATCAAGATATTAGGCTTTTAATTGAAATTATTGAGAGCAATTTTCAGAGATAAAGGAGGATGCTTTAATTTCACGAGCAATTATTCCCACTTGAGTCATGTAAAGTTGATATGACAGATTGTTTTTCATTGGTAAAAAAACAGATTGTCCATATTTTGCATCAAGCAAGGGTAACCATTGATATTCTTTTTTTAAAGCCCAAAGATCATAATCTTGTAATGATTCCAGAGCAAAAACAGTTGGCAGGTTCATACGCTGTTGTTTTATATTTTGATAACGTCCAGAGACACGATCCAATTGATAACTAGCATCTAAACCTAATAAGTTAGCCCAACCATGCCATTTGATAATTCTGGCATCCATCTGCCACTCATCACCTTGTAAAATATAAGAACTCTTGTGACAATTTTCTAACAGTAGTAAATTCATTTGAAAGCTTTGCTTATTTAAATGCTTAATGTGAATATAAGCAATGGGACGTTCATGAGTCAGACGATGGTAGGTTAAAATATTTGTTCCCACCAAAGAGATGGTAACCAGAAAGAATAAAACCAATAAAAGATAACTACTATTTCGACAACTGGCCCAAACTTTTTTCTTTTTTAGCATTTTTAACGTTCTAAAAAAGAAAAAAATTAATACCAGTAAGGTTGAGGCTAGAATAAGATAATAATAGAACTCAATTGATAAATTCATTTATTTGTAGGGATCACCTGCAGGTTGGATATGTTCATCTTCTCCCTTAGCAGGATAATGATATTTACCGCCAAAAAACAAAAGTGGTTCAAGTTTTTCATCTTTTTTATATAACTCCATAACCTCTCCAACAACTATCCAATGATCACCACCATCATATTGTTTGTTAATTTTACATGCAAAAGAAGCCAGGCAATCTTTTAGCCGAGGGGCATAGCTAGAATCAGAAAATAAATGTTCATAGTGAACCTGACTTTCATCCATATCAATTTTTGCTCCCGCAAAATAATTTGAAACATCTTCTTGATGAATACCTAGAATATTTACTGTAAAGCTTGCTCCCTCTTTAAGGAGTCCAGAAAATGCTGCTTTTTTTGATGGACAAACCAGTAGTTGAATAGGATCTAAAGATAAGGAACTCACAGCATTAGCCGTCATACAACGAACATCACCTTCATGTTCAATAATGAGTACTGTCACTCCAGTTGCAAAAAGACCTATGTTATTTCGATAGTCTTGAATCAAATCGGATTTCTGTTGTTCAACATCTTTACTCATATATTTTTCTCATTTAATCTACTTTGTCGTTCTGGTACTTGATAATAATTATTTATTAATCATTGTTTAAACTTAACCAGTCTTGGGGCTTAAGATAACGTTCATATAACAAAGCTTCATTTGAGCCAGGTTCAGGTTGCCAGTTATAACGCCACTTAACCAGAGGAGGCAAAGACATTAAAATTGATTCGGTCCGACCACCTGTTTGTAATCCAAACAAAGTTCCACGGTCATAAACCAGATTAAATTCAACATATCGACCACGTCTATATAGCTGGAAATCACGTTCCTGCTCACCATAAGTAATTGCCTGTCGTTTTTCTACGATAGGCAGATAAGCAGGTATAAATTGATTACCAACACTTTGCATAAAAGAAAAACAGTGTTCGAAACTTGTTTCATTGAGGTCATCAAAAAATAACCCACCAACGCCACGAGTTTCATTACGATGAGGTAAATAAAAATATTCATCGCACCATTTCTTATATTTTGTGTAATAACTTAAGTCAATAGCATCACATGCTTTTTTAGCTTCTTGATGCCACTGAATTACATCTTCTTCAAACGGATAATAAGGAGTTAGATCAAAACCTCCTCCAAACCACCAAATAGGTTCACAGCCCTCTTTTTCAGCAATAAAGAATCGAACATTTGCGTGCGTGGTCGGTATATAAGGATTTTTAGGATGAATAACTAAAGAAACTCCCATAGCTTCAAAAGAGCGCCCTTTTAATTCTGGACGTTTTGCCGTTGCTGAAGCCGGCATAGAATCTCCCATTACATGGGAAAAATTAACACCTGCCTGTTCAAAAATATCGCCATTTTCAAGTACTCTGGTTCGACCACCACCGCCCCCCTCTCTTTGCCATTCTTCCTGAGTAAATGTTTTGGCATTTTGTGTACTCACAAAAGCATCAGCCTTTTCCAGGCTATGACAAATATTGTTTTGTAGTGTCAGTAAAAATTCTTTTACAGCATTTGAATCTGGTTGACTCATTTCATTCCCGATATTCACATTAACTTTTTATTTGTAAATAGTTATCTTTCCTATCTATAAGTATGGGTAGAACAGATATTTTTCAAATAAAAGAACACATTAAATGGAAACTAAGAAGCCAGACAAAAAAAATGCCAGTTCGGAATTTCCGAAACTGGCATTTTTAAACAATAAGAACCTCTAGCATTTCTTAATTACAGGAGATGCCAAAAGCTATACTCAGAGCCTTATCGGCTCTTGAGCTTAAAGAACTTATTGTTGAGGTGCTACTGGCGCAGGAGCTACTGGAGCTGCTGGCGCTGCATATGGGTTGTATGGCTGTTGGTAACCACCACCGTAGTATGGTTGCTGATAACCGCCACCATAGTATGGCTGTTGGTAACCACCACCATAGTATGGCTGTTGCTGGTAACCGTAACCGTATCCGCCACGACCATAACGGTAATAATCATCGTCATCATCATCCATCATGTCTTCCATTTCTTCCATCCAGTATCTTGGATCCCACTCATCATATGGGTTACAGTTTGGAATCTTGCCATAAGGGCCATAACACTCATCGTCATCACCACCCCAAAAAGCCGAAGCGTTTGTAGCTGCCCCAAGCACAAATGCTGAAAAAACTGATATTGCAATTATCTTTTTCATTTCTATTTCCCTACTCTTTTATTATTCATTCGAAAACAATAATGTGTTTTGTCACTATAACATTAAATAAGCATACATTTCATGGCCTTTTTTTAAGAAAGTTTATGAAACATACTCAACCAAAAACAGTATATCACAATATATCATTTTTCTAATACTTTATTTAACAAATTTTTAATTTTTTTCACATCAAGCTCATTATAGCCCTCTTTTTCAGTAGCTCCCCAAACAACAGCAGGCCAGTAAACATCTGATTTATAACGACCTACAATATGAATATGCATTTGTTCTACAATATTCCCAATAGCAGCAACATTTAATTTATCAGGTTTAAATTCATCCAAAACAAAGCGGGATATCTGTTGAGTCATACTAAAAACTTGGGCATGCATTGTTTCATCTAAGTCACAAAGTTCGGTTTTATCTGTTTTGGGCACTAAAATAAACCAGGGAACCAGAGAGTTGTTCATTAGTAATACAAAAAAAGAATCAGACTCCGATAAAATGAAACAGTCGTTTTGCAAACGTGTATCCAGTTTAAAATTTTTCATGTCAGCAATTGACCTATTAATGAGTTTCTAAAGCAACATCATGGTTAAAAAAACCACGAATTTTAAAGTGTATTGATTCATGAATTGACAAGAAAACCGGGATAATAATCAATACAAGTATCGTTGCAAAAGCTAAACCAAAAGCAATTGATACTGCCATTGGAATCAAAAATTGTGCTTGTAATGACGTTTCGAATAACAATGGAGTTAATCCAGCAATCGTAGTTAGTGACGTCAATAAAACAGCACGTAAACGCTGTACCGAAGCCTCAACCAGAGCATCATTGACCATCAGCCCTTTACTTCTTAAGCGTTTATAAAAACTAACAAGAATAATCGAGTCATTAACCACAATACCCGAAAGACCAAAAATCCCAAAAATCGACAACAAGGTCACATCAATACCCTGAACCCAATGTCCCCATATAGCTCCGACTAAACCAAAAGGAATAATAGCCATAACAACCAATGGCCAGCCATAAGAAGCAAAGACCCAGGCAAGTATTATATAAATAAGAATCAGACCAAGGCTACCACCCCATTTCATATCCTCGATCGTTTCTTTTTGATCTGCTGAGCGCCCCTCAAAACTATAATCAATCCAGTACTTTTGTTTTAATTCAGGCAGAACTTTTTCTTCTAAAGAGCTCATAATATCATTTGTATTATTAACCTCAGAATTCACTTCTCCTGATACCTCCAGGGCCAGCTCTCCTTCAGCATGACGTAATACTTCAAATCCTTGTTTAACTGACCAGTGTGCCACACTAGTTAAAGGAACAAATTCTCCAGCAGGTGTACGAATATTAATTCTTTGCAGAGTATTAATTTGATCTCTTTCCTGCTTAGGAAGTTGTACACGCACCTCAACTTCATCAGCACCATCTTGAAATATCTGTACTAAATTGCCATCAAAGGCTGTTCGTAGCTGTTGGCCAATATCAGTTACTGTTAAGCCCAGTATTTCACCCACAGGTTTGAGTTGATAGATCAGTTGTTCTTTACCATATGGCATGTCATCATCAATACCATAAACCCCATCAATGCTTCTCAAGGCTTGTGATAATTCAGTTGCCGCTTTTTTTAACTGCTCATTATTTGAGCCATTAAGACGAATGGCTATATCACTACCCTGAGGACCCGTTTTACGGGACACAATGGTAAGATTATCCATACCTGCCACTTCTTTAAGCTTGTCTTTCCAATGTTTAATAAATTGAGTATTGCGAACACTGCGTTGGTCAGGCTCAACTAATTGCAAAAAAATTGCACCTAATTGATCTCCCTTCTTTCTGGAAGTACCGCCACTAAAAGAACTGCCACTAATAGTCACTGCCATATCAATGATACCACCACCTAATTCTTCATTGGTTTCATTGAGTTTTTCTTCCATATGCTGAAGATAACTTTCCGTTTGCTCTCGTGATGTTCCTGAGACAAAACTGACATTTGCATAAACAATTTGTGCTTCTGGAGAAGGGAAGAAAGTAAAATTAATTCGTCCCCCTGCAATGAGCCCAATTGTCATTATCAAGCTAGATAAAACTAATGACACAGTAATGGCACGATGATTCAATGCCCAGGTTATCACTCTGCGAAATTTATTTTGACGGAATGAATCAAAGGCATCATCCAGTCGCATACGAAGAGTTGGCTTAACGACCTTATTGCTTTCAAGCTTTGAATTTTTTATCTTGCCTCTTTTTATATTAGAGAACGCATGTCGTAAATGTCCTGGCAAAACAAAAAAACTTTCTACCAATGAAGCCAGAATCACGCAAATAACAATGAGAGGAATATCAAACAGGATATTTCCCATAATACCGCCAATCATCATTAGTGGTAGAAAAGCAGCAATCGTCGTTAATGAAGAGGCAATTACAGGAACAAACATTCTTTTTGCTCCACCTTCAGCCGCCATCAAAGGGGCTTCACCCTCCTGATAATGTGCCAATGCATCTTCACCAACTACAATGGCATCATCAACAATAATACCCAAAGCCATAATAAGACCAAATAAACTGATCATATTAATCGTACCACCAACCAGATAAAGTATGGCAAGAGTCGCCATAAAAGAAACTGGAATTCCTACTGCAACCCAAAATGCCACACGAGCATTTAAAAATAGATAGAGAATGAGGACCACTAGAATCAGCCCCCCACCACCATTTTTTAATAGTAGATAAATGCGATCACGGATCATCTGCCAGCTGGCATCAAAAACTTCAATCTTTATGTTAGGTGGCAAAATAGCTTGCTTTTCTTCAACCCAGCTTTGTAATATTTCAGCGGCTTTAAGTGCATTCCCATCCTCAGTTCTTTGTAACGCCAATTCAACAACTGGTTTTCCGTCCTTTAAACGTAAGACACCTTCATCATCAGGCTGACGTTTAATAGTGGCTACATCACCTAAACGAACAAAATTAGTACTATTGGCCACAATAGGAATACGGGAAAATTCCATTTCATTTCGAGCTTGTTCAAGACTACGCAATTCTTTAGCATTATGTTTATTTCCAAAGGTACCGGCAGGCATATCCTGACTAAAGGTATTAATGCGATTGCTGATTTCATCCAGAGTCAGTTCAAGATATTGCAGTTGCTCAATGGGTATTTCAATAGAAACTTCTTCATCCGGCAAGCCGTTAATATCAATTTTATCGATACCTCGCCGACTCAGCTCTCGTTCAAATTCATTGGCTAATATTCTGAGTTCACTTAAATCATCTACACCAGAAATGAGAAGTTTTGCTACACCTTCATAGCGGATAAGGTTTTCAACTTGAGGTTTTTCTGCATCTTTTGGTAAGTTCCGAAACTCATCCACTTTCTGTTTGACTTTGTCTAAAGCCAGAATCATGTCGGTGTCTTCATAAAACTCCAACTGAATGGATGAGACACCCTGTGCAGAAGTTGATGTCATGTTTTTCACATTATCCACAGTTTTAAGTGACTGTTCCAAAGGAATAGTGATGCCATCTTCTATATCTTCTGAACTTGCACCACTCCAGATAACTCGAACACTGACACGATCCAGCTCAAATGTAGGAAAAAACTGTGTATTGAGACGAGACAAGGCAAATACACCAGCTAAAATCATCATCATCATTAACAGATTAGCGGCAACTTTATGATGAGCAAAAACAGATAAGATATTCATTGCTTAACACTTTCAGCAAGAGCCGACTTAGCAGAAGATTCAATCGTATCAACAGTCGTCACATTCACTTTTAAACCTGAAAAAGCATTGGGTAAATGTGTTGCAAGAATCATATCGCCTTGCTTTAAAGTGTCACTTTCAATTAATAATTCAGGTTCTTGTGCAAGTGCTTCAGAGTCTATCAAAGCACCACTTAAATAATATTCTCCAATAGTTTTAACTTTGACCGATTGCAAACGGCTGTCTTTAATTTGATACAAACGATCACTACCATACATTGCTTGATAGGGCACTTTAATCATATTTTCACGAGCAGGTCTTTGCAGTCTGACAACCACAATAGCCCCAATGCGAAAAAAAACATTTTTAGCGCTTATGGAAAAAATAGCATCCACACCACTCGCTTGAGCTTCTCCTGAAATTCGCTCCAGTTTTATTGGAACTTGCTGGCTGCCATTACTCGCATCTCCCTTAAGGGAAAGACCTTCACTAGCACTTTGTTGTATTTCTGATAACACACTTACAGGTAATTTTGCTCGAACCTCAAGGTGTTCCATTGAATAAAAGCTGAGTAATTTCTCATTATTATTAACTCGGTCACCCTGTGCAACGTTAACTTTTGCGACGACGCCAGAAAAAGGGGCAATTATTTGACTACGTTCCATTGCAAGATTGCTTTTCTTTAAATCAGCTTCTGCCTGCATCAGTTGAGCAGCCAATTGATCCTGTCGATTTTGATGTTCATTAACAGAAAATTGAATATTATTAAGAGATAATCTCTGTTTCTCAACGAGTTGCATGGCCTGCTCAGTTTCTGAAACCGATCCCAAATTTTGTCGCTTTACTTTTTCAGCACGAGAAAGCGCTTTTTCACTCAGCTTAAGCAATTTTTTTTCATTTTTTAAAGATTCAAGGTTTATCTTATGACGTAATTGATCGCTTTGAATCATTGATTTGAGCTCATTTACTTTGGCTTGAGCCTGCATCAACAACGGTTCAAAGTCTGCTTTATCCAAGCTGAGCATTAATTGCCCCTGCTCAACATACTCTCCTTCTTTCACCAATACTTTGTCAACCTGGCTTGCTGCAGGTGCTGCTGCATTTAATAATTCTGAAGTTTCCACCCTGCCATACAAAGTGATCACAGGAGACAGTGTTTGTTTTTCAACTTGCTGTTGTTCTACTCGCCAAACATGTTCATTAACTTCAATAGCAGGTGATTTATCTTTGCTTTCAAGCATTATTTTGAAAAAAATAATGGCCAGAATAAGGATAATAATAGGTAAAATTAATTTTTTTAACATTTTTTAAATAATCTAAAGTTTTTTATCGTCTGTAAAGTATAAGTGAAATGACTAAATGCTCTTTAAAAAGCTCAAACAGGCATATTCAGATGTCAGCTGAGATTCTTCAATAATTTGTAACTCAGGTTTTAGTTTCAATAAGCTTTGCACAAACATTCCTGAAGTAAAATCAATTTGTTTATAAGAGCCTTCTAAGCTTGCTTCAAACAAAGGTGTTGAGAGAAAGCCACAACTTGGTGATTTCGACTTTACAATAAATGCTTTTATGTCAGGGTGTTGTTGCAAAAATGTCTCAGCATAAGATATTAAAGGCTCTGTGACATCTAGTCTGTGATTTTCGACACCAAGAACTCGGATTTGTTCTTTATTATTTTTTTTTGTATCACTTTTCACAACCTGAATTTTAGGTCTTGGTATACCCAGTCCAATAGCAACTTCAGGACAAAAAGGAATAAATTCAACCTTATCAGAAAGTTGATTCAAAAAAACTTCTACTATCAGTTTATGCTTCTTTTCCTTGCCATCATATCGTACACGCTGTCCTAATAAACAAGCGCTTACAGCAATTTTTGCTTTATCTTTCATTGAAGTAATTATGGCTACTCAATTAATCTTTTAAAATTATGAGAATAGAGATTGAAAAGTAATAATTAGAGCATGTTTTTAGAAAAGTTAACACCCTGATTTTTTAGTGTATCAACTCAAGAAAAAAAACGTCCCTTAGAGTTTCACTTACTCAAGGATCTTAAGACTTTCAAGAATTTTCATGCGCAGTTGATTAATTTTATGATCAATATCAGCAACTCCAATATCAGAGTCAGTTCCTAAGAGGTTCCAGTGTTCACTCCAACTATCATACAGTTCATCGGAAGCTTTGATCACATCTTCAGTCATAAGTTGAGTCAAATCTTTAATAACCAAAATTTCGACCCAACCGCTACGTGGATTTCCACGCAAAGTATCCTTATCATAATGCGCTAAATAAACAATACGTTGTATTTCACCAACATGGAGTAGTACCTCAAAACCAGCATATCTAATATTACGATTATATTCAGATTGTTCGTTTCTCCAGGTGTTATAAGATAATGCCGAAAGTGCGACAACAAGACTGATAAGAGAAAGTGAATTTTTTTTTATTTGATTAAGCATTTTTTAAACCCAATTATCAAATTCAAAGAACACCTGTAACCTGATGACAAAAGAATTCTGAAATAAACCAGAAAGCATCCTATTTTTTGATATCAATTTATTATCTTATCAGTGTCACTGATTTCGATGAGTTTTTCCAGATTTTCAGCAAATAAATTACTAAATTTTTATCAAAGTGACTAATAATATTTTTATTCAAACAAGTCGATAGACTACCTTGGTTCATTTTTTCATTTGAGGTACTTTCATATAAGGCCGTTGATACAAGCCATATAAAAATTTTATAACTTCGAGGAAAAGCGACTTTTATCAGCTTTTACAAATATTGAGATAAAAATGATTAGTGTGATAATATCTGAACTCTTTTATCGGTAAACTTCAACAAAATAGGATTTCAGCATGAAAATTGGCACCCCTCTCTCTCCTACAGGTACACGAGTCCTTTTTTGTGGCGGTGGAGAATTAGCTAAAGAAGTCGTTATTGAACTTCAGAGATTTGGTGCGGAAGTGATTGTTGTGGATCGATATGATAATGCTCCCGCAATGCAGGTGGCGCATCGCAGCCATATTATCAATATGCTCGATGGTGATGCCTTACGTCAGGTAATTGAGACAGAAAAACCACACTACATTGTGCCTGAAATTGAGGCCATTGCGACAGAGATGCTACTGACACTCGAAGAAGAAGGTTTTAATGTTATTCCTTCTGCTCGCGCTGCCAACCTGACCATGAACCGTGAAGGTATCAGGCGTCTGGCTGCAGAAGAATTAGGGTTCAAAACATCCCCCTTTAAATTTGCTCAAACAAAAGAAGAATACATTTCCGCTGTCAAAGAAATTGGTATCCCCTGTGTTGTCAAACCCATTATGAGCTCTTCTGGTAAAGGTCAAAGTACAATCAAGTCTGATTCAGATATTGAAAACACCTGGAAATATGCTCAAGAAGGTGGCCGTTCAGGTGAAGGCAAAGTGATTGTTGAAGGTTTTGTTGATTTTGATTATGAAATTACCTTATTGACTGTTCGACATGTCAATGGCAATTCTTTTTGTGAACCCATTGGTCACAAACAAATTGATGGCGATTATAGAGAGTCCTGGCAACCACAGGCAATGAGTCAAATTGCTAAAGAAAAATCCATCCAGATTGCACAGAAAGTAACCGATAATTTGGGTGGTTGGGGATTATTTGGTGTTGAGTTATTTATTAAAGGGGATGAAGTCTATTTTAGTGAAGTATCCCCTCGCCCACATGATACGGGATTAGTCACATTAATATCTCAGGACTTATCTGAATTTGCCCTTCATGCACGAGCTATTTTAGGCTTACCAATCCCCTATATTCGTCAATACGGACCAAGTGCCTCTTCGGTCATTCTAGTTAATGGTGATTCATCACAGGTTGCATTTGGTCATCTGGAAAGTGTACTAAAAGAGCCTGACACTCAATTGAGATTATTTGGTAAACCTAAGGTCAAAACTCAACGACGCATGGGGGTTGTTCTCGCATTGGATGAATCCATTGAGTTAGCGCGAGAAAAGGCACTTCGATCGTCTGAAGCCGTTCATATTGAGATGTAATACTTTTTAGCGCCGATGAGTCCAACGATGAATAATCAACCAACTTAACAAACCAATTAATAATAAGACAACCCACAAGCTCTGTGGGATTGTATTAATTTGGTCACCAATTATGACCATAATAATAGTCAAGGGAAGTATACCCAGCCCTGTCGTCCAAAGAAATGTCCACCATTTTACATTCGCCAGACCTGCAGCGTAATTTATTAAGTTGAAAGCTATAATTGGAATAAAGCGACTAAAAAGTAATGACCCCGTTCCGTAGTGCTCTGTCCAGTCAGTCAACTTTTTTTGTTGCTGTTGGTTAAGAAGTTTATTGACAAAAGGTACTCCCAATTTTTTTGCTAATGCAAAGGCAACACAAGCCCCCATCATAGCACCACACCAGGTAATGACAACGCCCCAAAATGGACCATAAATCAAACCATTAGCAATAGCAACAAATTCAGATGGGAAAGGAATAAAGGAATGAATGATCATCAGTCCAAGGGAAACTGCAACTCCCCATGGACCTGAATCTCTAATTATTTTTAGAATTTCATCTAAGGAGAAATGAGGCCAGTCAAAAAAAACTTCCGGCTTTTGCATAACTAAATCGACCAGTACTAAGCCAAGGATAATAGTTGAAATGGTGGCCAGGATAACAAGAAATATAAAGCTGATACGATTGAGTATTTTTTTCACATTATGACTTGTTTTATTAGATGTACCGAATGATTACTCAGCCTTTACCTGCATTAGTTTATCAATTCGACGTATATAATGACGAGTTTCAGGGGGTGTAAACGGAGACACTTTTTCCCAACTATTAACAGCATCTGGATGTTCTTCTTTTTTGTCTCTGAGTTTTTTACGAGCTTTTAACACTCGACCAAAGCCTGCATTATAACTGGCGAAAGTAAAATTCATGCGCTCATCCACAGAAATATTTTTTTTCTTCCAACGTTTGTATAATTGTCGATTGTAATAAATAGCCGCAGCAATATTCCATCGAGGTTCTTCAATTCGCCCCAAACTTGGCTTTTTTTCCAAAATTTCGTTATACGTTGTCGGCATTATTTGCATGATACCAATCGCACCTACTTTACTTTTTGCTTTTGGATTCAATCCTGACTCAGCAATGCCTTGAGCTTTAAACCAATGCCAGTCAACTCCGGGACCAAAATAGTGTTTCGTATTTTTTTTAAAATGACGATCGTATTTGTTTGACCAGTGTTTGTGTTTCACATGCTTATGTGAACCTGCTAATGCAAATGCAGGTAACAGAATAAAAACAAGTAAAAACAAGTAATTTCGGTGCATTAATTTAGACCCAAACCAATCACCAGACCTAATGCGGTACCAATACCAATAAACATCCCCATCAACATCAAACCAACTGCTATGTTTCCATCGGCGAGTTTTTCAGGGATACTAAAGCTGACAATATGGCTAAACAATTTACAACCAAACCACATAAAAAAAAGAGTTAACATTCCTCCCATACAAGCATATAGAACATTAAGAAACATAGGATCAATACTATCTGTCATTACCACTTTCCTATTTTATTTTTAAAACTTTATTTGTATCTAATTAAGATTAGTCAATAATATCAGTGATTTCAACATTGACTATTTGTTATAAGAACACATGCACACTCTAATGCTCAACACAGAGTACTCACAATTTGCTTATATTATTCTTCGTTTAGAAATTTTAAACCAATACCATTTTGCGCAAGTCGAACAATAACCATATCAAGAACCGGTGCTTCAAATGGGGTATCAATCAGTTGTACTTTCACTTCACTACCCACAGGTGGCAACTCAGAATTACCAGAAAGGAGATAAATTCCACCATCAGATATGTCCAGCGTTTTAACTTCAATCGTACCTGTATCCGGATGAATTAATTTTACACTAGAAGTTAGTTTGGTTCGTACATGTTGTCGTTGATCTTCACTCATAATGTTGTATATTCTCTACTTGTTATAGTTATTAGGCATTTTATAAGAAGCTTTTTATAGGGAACTTCACAGATTTTTTTTAGGTTTTTTGGCCACATTATCTCTTAAATAAACAGGTCTGACCTGTTCAGCACTCACCAGAGCATCATTATTAATTTCATTAAGTGCTAAATATGCAATATCCCTGGCATGAGGATAAGACGATTCGTTACTAATATCATGACTATCCTGTGATTCTTTACAATAAGTTGCAACGGACTGAAGTGGTTCATTATAGACTGACCAACCATTACCGACCATTGTCCAACTCTTATCCAGCATTATATCGCCATCATTATCAATTGACGAACTGAGCAACTCCGGTTTGAGCACTTGTTCACAACCACTAAGAGTCATAAAACCATTATTCATTTCATATGCACCAAAGTAAATCTCATCCATTCTGGCATCATTTGCCACAAGTAACTTATTGTGTAATTGAGAATATCTCTGAGCAATAGCGGCTAATGAAGAAATGGGCGCGACTTGCAAATCGGCGCCATAGGCAACAGCCTGAACAACTCCAGTAGCCACTCGAACTCCTGTAAATGCACCGGGCCCACGTCCAAAAGCTAAAGCATCAATTTGTTTAATATCATAGCCAGCCTCATCTAAAACTGAATCAATCATGGGTAAAATTAATTGAGTATGTTGTCTTGGTGCAACTTCAAAACGCTCAATACAGGAAAAATTTTGTTGGTTGCCTTCTAATAAAACGGCAGAACAAGCATTACTGGATGTATCAATAGCAAGTATTTTCATTCAATAGATTCGTGTATTTGAGATATATTATTTATTAATTCACATATTCTAACAGAAATAAGGAGAAGTCATAGACCAAAAACACTTGGAAATCCTGTATTTTCAAATAGATGGGCATCGGTTTGAAATTGTGTAATTAACGATTTAACCATTCACACAATTTAGCATATAGTCGGTCAGAGTGAATAGGCTTACTTAAATAGTCACTCATTCCTGCTGTCAGGCATTTTTCTCTATCACCTTGCATTGCATTAGCAGTCATGGCAATAATCGGAATATTCTGATACCGCTCCCCCGCTATACCTGAACGTATCTGAAGACTCGCTTCATAGCCATCCATTTCAGGCATCTGACAATCCATCAAAATCAAAGTATAAGGTTTATCTTCACAGGCCTGTTTTAAAGCCTCGATTGCTTTAACACCATTTTCAGCAATATCAGTAGTTAAACCAAATTTATTTAAAACCCCTTTGGCAACAAGCTGATTCACCTTATTGTCTTCAACGAGTAATACCTGTGTCAAATCAGGCCATTCATCACTAATGGTTTTCTTTATGTTACCAGATTTGTTTTCCTCAGCAATAAAAGTCCTCTATCACTGGTGCATCAATTTGCTGTAAGGCATCAAATAAATCAGAAGTGGTTGCTGGTTTAGAAAAAAAAGTGCAAAAACCCAACTCCGAAAAAAATGTCTATCATCATGATTATCAACGTGAGTCATCATAACCAATTTCATCTCACTGAAGCGTGAATCAGAGTTCAATAATTTACCCAACTCAATACCATCCATTTCAGGCATTTGCATATCAATAAAAGCCATATCAAAAAAAGGTTTATCCGCTTGATTCATCCGTGAATTACAAGTTTTTAATGCTAATTCAGCACTCTCAGATTCCACCACAGAAGCCCCCCAATACTCAAGTTGCTTTTTCAGAACCTGCCTATTGATTGAATTATCATCAACAATTAACAAGTTCAATTGAGAAATATCTGATTCTGGTTGAACAGATTGAGAATATTTGCTTTTTTCAAGCAATAAAGAAAATTCAAAACAACTACCTTGCCCTTCTTGACTACTCACATGAATTTGACCATTTTGTAATTCAATGAGTTTTTTTACAATCGCCAAGCCTAATCCAGAACCACCATATTTGCGAGTAGTAGAAGCATCCACTTGAGTGAAAGAATCAAACAATTGATTGAGTTTATCTTTAGGAATACCAACCCCTGAATCAATGACTTTACAATTCAGTTGTAAATTATTACTTGATAATAATTTCTTCTGTGTTGAGCTGCTGGATAACAGCTCTACAAAGACAGTAATTTCTCCCTGTTCAGTAAACTTAATCGCATTACCAACTAAATTAGTTAATATTTGACGTATTCGTCCTGGATCGCCTCTAACCATGGATTGTTCAATATTGATAATGTCCAGAATAATTTCGACATTTTTTTCATGCAGTTGATAAGCCATTGCTTCAACAAAATCACCTAACATATCACGTAAGTTGAAATCTAAAATATCCAGTTCCAATTTACCTGCTTCTATTTTTGAAAAATCAAGAATATCATTAATCAACATGAGTAGAGCAGAAGCACTACTTTGGGCTAAATCCACCTGATGCTGTTGTTCTTTATCCAGTTCAGTGCCTGTTAATAAATCAAGCATCCCCAACACGCCATTCATTGGTGTTCGAATTTCATGACTCATACTAGCAAGAAACTCACTCTTTGCTTGAGTTGCTGCTTCTGCTTCTTCTTTGGCTTGCAGCAATTCAGTTTCTGCTCGTTTAATTTGAGTTAGATCTCTCCAGATACAGTGAACAATTGTTTTGCCATGAATCAAAATAGGTGTCATGGCTAGAGAAACTTCCAATAGAATACACTCACCATTTTTTTTAAGATGCATCCATTCGAAACGATTCACACCTTCTTTCAATGTAAGGGTCAACATCTCATCGAACTTGATAGTAGAATTTTGATTATCTGGCTGAGTTTCCGGAGAGAGTTTAGATAAATGAGTCTGAAGCATTTGTTTATGATCACTATAACCAAGCATTCGTGCTGCCGCTTGATTACAGTCAATAAATTTTTCTTCATCAATTAATAACATGGCATCATATGATGAATGAAATAATTCTAGAAAACGACGTTCACTTTTTTGCTGTTCCTCTTCAAGTTTTTTACTTTCCTCACGCAACCAAATATTTTGTCGATTCATTTGATATAGGCGTCTTGCACTACCTAAAACAATGCCTATAAAAACGATGATTGCAAACCAAATTAATAATTCCAAACGATTACCAATAAGGAAAAAAGATAAATCTAATGGAAGTAATGTCAATAATAAAAAAGTACTCACATTTTTCCAGATAGCTGATAATGTGGATACTGCACCGGCAGAAATTCCAACAAGAATGATAGCTAAAAAGACCTGATGTGATAAGTTATCTGTAGGAAATAATAAAATGCCACTCGCACCCCAAACGATGCCAGCTGAAACCGTACCTAGAAAAAAACGGTTGGCCCATATTTCAATTTCATGAGATTGTGGTGATTTCAAATAAAAAGAATATGTCAAACCAATTCTCAGAACAGTAATAAAACCAAGGCAGGCCCCCCAGATAATAAGAATTGAATGATCAATAACAGGCCATAGACCTACTATAAGCAAACCGGCAGCTAATAGAGTCGCCAAAAAAGAAATTGGCATGCCTGCATATAGCATCCTGACTTGTTTAGTACGTACCTGTACTTCTATATTTTTTACCCAATCAGGATGAGAGCTTATATCAGCCACAATTAATCCACCAAATAAGAAAAGAAGCTTATTTAAACTATATGTTTAAAATATAAGTTTTAAGTATATGTATTAATTGGCTATGATTCCAATGCAACTCATGCAAAAGTAAATGAGTATAAATATATGAACTTGAAGAGTAAAACCTATTGTTAGGATGAGGGGCCCAGCATCATTGCAGAAAACTTTTTTTGTAAGTTTTGAAGTTCTGTTTCTATAGGAATAGCGGGTAAGGTTTTACGTAAATAGTAACCATACGCTTTTGTAAAAAAACGAGGGTCTGCAATAACAAGAATACCATAATCATTAATATCTCGAATTAAACGCCCTGCTCCTTGTTTAAGAGCCATACCAGCCTGTGGCAGTTGATATTGAGAAAAAGCGTCCATACCTTGCTGTTTCATAAAACGGATGCGTGTTTGCAATACAGGCTCATAAGGTGAGGCAAAAGGAAGCTTATCGATAACAACACAGGATAAAGCCTGTCCTTTAACATCAACACCTTCCCAAAAACTACTGGTTCCTAGTAAAATAGCCTTATTCGATACTTTAAATTGCTCAACTAATTGTTGCTTGGGTGCATCACCTTGAACCAACAACTGAAAGTCCATATTTTTCAGTATTTCCCTGGCTTCCTGCATCGCACGGTGAGAAGTAAACAAAAAAAATGTTTTGCCTTCTAACCATTCAATGACTGGAAGAATTTCTCTAATCAGAGATGATATATAATACTCATCATTAGGTAAGGGTAAATTTTTTGGAGCATAAAGTATTGCTTGCTGACTGTAATTAAACGGACTTTCTAGTTTAATTACATCACAATCATGTAAAGCCAGTTGATTCGCAAAGTGAGCAAATAAAGATTTTTCATGCTTTTTATCTTCTTGTTCGAAGTCATAATCATTTGCTGAATCATGACTATTAAAAGGTTCAAGACTCTGAGTTGCACCATGACAATTAACAGCCAAAGTTGCCGATGTAAAAACCCAGTTTGCTAAAGTTGAATCAAGATGCTGTTTAAATTCATCCCCAATTGATAATGGGGTCAGTTGAATAGTAAAATAATTGCTTTTACATTCAAACCAATGAATCATTCCTTCTGGCGTAATTCCTGTCAGCTCATCAAAACCAATTAATATTTGTTCACTACGTTTAAAGCAGCGTTCCAGTTCTGCATTACTCATCGCCAAAGGCTCTAAAAATGCTTTAAGTTTTCTTAAAGCATAAACAATTTCATCACATAAGGGTTTAATAGATAAGCTTATCTCAGACCAACTCCCTCTTTGTTTATAGCGGTTGATGACCATAATAAGATCATTCAGCATACGTTTGATATCATCATTTAAGGCATAAAAACGATCAACCGAAGCAGAAGATTTTGAAACAAACCGTCGACTTTCTTTTAGAAGATCATTAATTTGTTTTGATGAAATTTCTCGTGATAAAAAACGAGAGGCAATATCAGGTAATTGATGTGCTTCATCAATAATATAGGTCTGAGCTGAAGGCAGCAGCTCTCCCAATGTATCTGTTTTTAATTTCAGATCAGCCATAAGAAGGTGATGATTGACGATGATCACATCAGCTTCAAAAGCTTGTTCTCTAGCTTTTAAGACATAGCAATCAGCATGATTAGGGCAAGCTCCCCCTAAGCAATTATCACTGGTAGATGTGACAATCGGCCAAACTAAAGACTGTTCTTTAAGTGTAGAAAATTCAGAAATATCAGCAAACTTTGTCTGCTTTAAGGTTTGTTTGATGACTTGAAGGTCAGCCTGTGTTTGTTCATCATACCAGGCTTCATCTAACGCTTTCTCAAAGCGATAGACACAAACATAATTACTACGACCTTTGAGGATACTATAATTGAGATCGCGCTGATTAATGGGTTCCAGTATTGCAGCTATTACAGGTAAATCTTTATGATACAGCTGATCTTGAAGATTTTTTGTCCCAGTACTAATGATTGTTTGTTTTAAAGAAAGAATCGAAGGAACAAGATAAGCATAAGTTTTACCCGTTCCAGTACCCGCTTCACAAAGTAAAACACCTTTCTTTTCTATGATTTGCTCAATTTTTTGAGCCATTTGAAACTGAGCATCACGAGGAGAAAAACCAGGAAGGTGCCTGGAAAGTAAACCTTCATGCGAAAAAATACGGTTAAGAACGTCTGTCATTTAGTTAAAACTTAAGGTTTAGAAGAAATTAGGTAGAGAAGGTATTAGATTGAGTCATCGTTAGAATCCTCAAAACGCACTAACTAGCCTCTTCTTCCTCGCTTACCCATTCACGACTCCAGGCTAAAGTCGCAATTTTTTTAAATCGAGCAACAGTCATTGCCCCCTTTTTTGCTTTCTTACTCTGTTGATCAATTATATTATCAGCCAGTGTTTCACGATCAATTTCGAATATTTCAAAGGGTTCGTAATCATCATCCAGTAAAACCAGGACAACACTGTCCCAATTTTGCTCCATTTTGAGCTGACCAATACGATAGGTGCTTTTAGAGTTACTAAAAATTGTACGTCCTTTTATCTGGACTCTATCATTATGAAGATCACCCGATTCTTCAGTACCAATTGCTTCATAGCCTATTTGATCCGGTGCAGGAGCAAGATTTAACAAACGAATTGCATCATAAGTAGAAAGTTCACCGCTGACACCCGCTAAAGTTTTACCTGTAGCACGGCGATAATTAGCAGCTAGCTGTCTGGCTTGCTGCATCAAAACATCTACCGAATAGGCATTATTTGTCTGCGGTTGAGTCATTATATGGTCATTTCTGTGTTAATGAGAGTTATTACACTTAATTTAGCATATTTCCTACTTTTTTCCTGCCTAATTGCTGTTTATTTATTATAAAAACATGAATAATTCACAAAGTTAGTCGAAAAAAGTCGTAAAGTTCGTGTATTCTTCTCGAACCGTTCGATAGCTATTAACCAGCGCATCACCATCTTCATATCCCAAAGCCATACCGCAGATTAGGGATAATTTATAATCATATCCTAGTTGTGTTTTTACAATTTTAGGGTATTCTGTCAGAGCTGAGTATTCACTCCTGAAGGTGAATGGCGAGCAAGTTCAAGAATTTGTCGAATTTTTTCTGGTTCTACTGGTTTATCTAGAAAAGCACGAGTTGATTTTGTTTGAGTATCGTTTCACTGAACTGTATAGATGTGAGCTTTTATTAATCTTAACACTGAGCTTTTTGTGAATTGCCATCAGTTTCAATCAAAGCTAATAAACCCGCATTAATTGCACGATTTCTGCCTTGTTTTTTAGCATCATATAATGCCTGATCTGCAGTTGATATTAGTTTCATTCCAAGTTCTTCAACATCTCTAAAAGAATCATCAACCGAATCTTCCGTCATTAACGTTGACACCCCCGCAGAAATGGTAATCGTTAAGATAACATTTTTATCAATAACAATGCGGTTTTTATTTACTCCAAAAATAATTCTTTGTGCCACCATCATTGCTTCATCGTTATCTGTATCAGGTAGTAAGACTGCAAATTCTTCACCACCATATCGAGCTAAAACATCATGTGTTCGTAATACCGTTTGAATTCTCTGGGCAACCTGGCACAAAACGTCATCCCCAACACCATGACCATAAGTATCATTAACAGACTTAAAATGATCAATATCCAGAAAAAGGCATGAAACTGCGTTTAATGAACGTTCACTCCTGGCCAGCTCTTCGGGCAACCTTTGATCAAAAAAGCGTCGGTTATGAACCTGAGTCAAAGCATCAGTCATCGTACTGAGTTTAAGTCGTTCCAGATTAAGTGCATTTTCAATACATACGGCCATGATAAAAGAAAGTCTTTGTAAAAAATCACAGGCTGCATGTGATTGAAAACGCTCACGGTCATAACTACCACAACAAAATACACCTATTGTTTTTCCGCGACGAATTAAAGGCATAACAGCAATGGATTCAATACGAGAATTAGCCATTAACCACTGATGTTTTGCAATCTGGTATGCACCTGTGGAAATTTGAGAGGGTAAGTACTTTAATTTTTCCAGTTCAACAGGAAAATTTAGTAAGGTTAAAAAGCGACCATCATCCGTGTGTTGTAATGATTTAGGAATTAAACGCCTTAAAGACAGGTCTTCATCTTCAAGAAGCAGTGTACAGTCATCCAACTTAAATAACGTGGTATATTCATCTCTAATGATACGTAATAATTGCTCAATTGATTCAGCAGCCATTAATTTAAATTCAATTTCCTCAAAACGTTTTAATTTATGCTGATTTTCATGAGCATTATTTAAAAGACGATTGAATTGTGCTTTTAATTGAATATTTTCTGATTGCAAAGACTGACTGTCTTGATTCTTTATCAATTGTGTTTTTATAGAACGATCTGAATGACTCATATCAACTCCAACACCCATCCCTAAACAAAAGATAGAATAATTTTAGACTATTTTTTAAAATTTTTTTGAGAAACACCTATCTTTTTTTTACAAAGAGATAAATATAAACATTTTGTCATCTTTTTCCTACAAGGCAAATCTTTTATTTCTGACATTTATTTAAATAATCACCTATGAAAAATTTTATGAAATCAATTTAAACTTTCTACATGGTTAAACATGGACAAAGAATTTAATTTAAAAGGAGTTTCAATTGAATAAAGTAAAATTTAAAAACAACCGTTATAAAAATAACGATGGTTTCTCATTAATAGAATTGATCATTGTTATATCAATCATCGGAATTTTGTTTTCGTCAGCATTACCTGCTTTTTCAAAAATGCTTGCTCGTAATCAACAGATGACACAATTACACACTCTCTTTCATCATCACCAATTGGCTCGCTCCGAAGCAATAAAATCCAATCAAAGTGTTATTTTGTGTAAAAGTGATGATGGTCAACACTGCAAGTCTAAATCAAAATGGTCTGATGGTTGGATTATATTTTCCGATACTGATAATAATAAAAAAATTAACAATAATGAAATGGTCATACTTATACAACCTGCTGTATCAGGTCATTTATCATTAAAATATAGAGGCTTTGGCTCCCATAATTATGTTCGATATTTTCCAGATGGTCATAGTAGTACTAATGGTACATTCACTTTATGTAATCAAATGGGTCATCAATATGCAAAAAGTATCATAATTTCACGCACTGGAAGAGCAAGATTAGATTCAAAAGCATCGGGTGGAAAATCATTAAGTTGCAGCTAACTTATTGATATTAAGCACCTGTTGTAAAAAATATGAATTTTATTCACAATGTTTCTTGACATTAAAATCAAAATGCATAGAATAGCCTTCGTTGCTTCAACAGTAACAAGCAATTCCCCAATAGCTCAGCGGTAGAGTAGGTGACTGTTAATCACTTGGTCGCATGTTCGAATCATGCTTGGGGAGCCAAACACTATAAGGCTTTGAGAGACTTTGTCCTCAGAGCCTTTTTTAATTATATTGATTTGCGTGCCATTTTGCATGCCACTTCTATATTGACTGTAAAATAATAAAAACATAATAATTTAAATATATCCAGAAAGGATGCTTACCATGACAACAGAAATAACTCTTAATATCATTAAAACAATATCCCTGGCAGGCGCTGCTTTGATTGGTCTCATGGCTTTTGCTTTGCTATTTAATATCACTATTTAATAATACATTTACCTCACCATTAGTGTAGGATATTTAGAAAGGCTCATTTATGAGCCTTTTTGCATTCTACTATACATTCAAATCAATTCCTTTGGTCATAACCCCTATATCACAACCACAACCTACTTTTAAATAAACTTTTAAAACTCAACTCTCTCGAACTGCCTCTTAATTGATCTTTGATTCTATTTACTTAAAATGTATATAGAGATTAATATTCAAAAGTGACTTCTACTTTATTCTAAGGAATGAAAAAATGATAGATTTAAGACAGAATGCTTCTGAAGATACTTATGATCCATTTAACGATGGTTGGAATGAACGAATTGCTGGTAAGCATCAAACTGATAACCCTTTCGGAATTAATAATTGGAAATTCTATGAATGGGAAAAAGGTTGGCTAGAAGCTAATACAGCTATTGATAAAGAAGAAAAAAAACCAGCTTAGGGATTGTGTTTCTTACACCAGGATTTTCTTATGGGTAAATGGATAATGATAATTGGTGCAATTTTGTTTGCTTTAGGTGCAATCTTGCATTTCGCACCCTGGGCACTGAATTGGTTTGGCAAACTCCCAGGTGATATTCAGATAGAAAAAGAACGTAGCTCAATATTTTTTCCTATAAAATCGATGATCATTATCAGTATTATAATTTCAATATTAATCAATCTTTTTAAACGATAAAAATCTTATTTATCACCCTTTCCAGGTCCACGTTTAATTAAATGCAGGTTTATCTTCAACTGATATTGATAAGCTACTAATAGATGGTCTTATTTTTAGAAAAGGCTGGTGTCACTGATACTCTTTATACATGCTCAAATATCAACACCTTGTAAAATTATTTCACTTTCAAATACAAGAAGAAATCCATTCTCTAGCCCCTTGTATATCAACAAACAATTTTACTTCCCATCCTGGATTAATTTTATTTGAAAGCTCAATAAAGTGACGACACAACATTATAATTTTTTCATCCTTTGCAACTAATGCCACTTTGATATCTCTTACATACGATGCTGCACCCGTCGTCATTGCAACAGGGTATTCAACACTTTCTTCTCTAAGAAGGTCTCCATTTACCTCAGAATAATCCCCAATTATGTATTTGATACCGTCTATTCTTTGATCACCAAAAAGTTTATTCAGCCCTTCAATATGATCTTCAGGACGAAATACGCCACTATAACAAGAAAGAACGCCTTCTTTTTCCCAGATTATTTGATTTGGCATAGTACAACCCAATATATCAATTAATATAGTTATAAATTATACACATAAAAATTTTTCTCACTGCCAGTTATTTCCTACTTATTCTATTTTTAAGCGATAAATGAAAATAGTTAATCCCATATTAGTCTAAGAAAAAATTTAATATTCTCCTAATACAGATGACTTGCTGGTGAGGGAAACTCAGTTAACATATAATGGAAGAAAACTATTATTCAGATCCATAGAGTTAACAATTAATTTATGATTGCCCCAAATACTAAGACTCAAAACCTTCAGCAATACACCCCAATGATGCAGCAATATCTAAAAATAAAAGCTGAATTCCCAAATATGCTGGTATTTTATCGTATGGGTGATTTTTACGAACTCTTTTTTGATGATGCCAAGCAAGCTTCGCAACTATTGGATCTTTCTCTAACAGCACGAGGGCGCGCCAATGGTCAGCCAATTCCTATGGCTGGCTTGCCCTATCACGCGGTTGACAATTATTTAATCAAATTAGTGAAACTCAATCAGTCAGTTGCAATTTGCGAACAAATTGGTGACCCTGCTACTTCTAAAGGCCCTGTCGAAAGAAAAGTCGTCCGTATCATTACACCAGGAACGATTACAGAAGATAACTTGCTTGAAGACAGAAAAGATAACCTACTTGCCTCTATTTTCATTGATTCTTCAATTGAAAACTTTATTGAAGAAAAATATGAGCAAGATAATAACAAAGCCTTTGGATTAGCCATTCTCGATTTAACCAGTGGACAGTTCACTGTTTCAGAACTCAACAGTTTGGAATCACTACAATCTGAATTAGAGCGACACAGACCTTCAGAGTTATTATTAGAAGAAGGCTCTGCTTTTAAAGAAGTGTTACAACGTCAATTAGGCAAACAAACAGCTTTTGCCGAACAACCTCCCTGGTGGTTTGAAGAACAGTCAGCGAGGCAGTGTCTGAACCAACAATTTGCAACTCAGGATCTCAAGGGTTTTGGCTGTGATGATTTTAACAATGCCTTGAGAGCTGCAGGTTGCCTACTGCAATATGTTCAAAACACACAACGTACCGCCCTACCCCACATTCATAATTTGAAACCAGAACAACACGACACCTCTGTCATTTTAGACACCATCAGCCGACGTAATCTGGAAATCGATTTCTCTCTAAGTGGGCATAAAGATCATACGCTGATGGCCATTATGGATAAAACATCAACGGCCATGGGCAGCCGTCTGTTGGGACGCTGGCTTAATCGTCCTCTGCGAGATCAGGCTTTACTCAATAAACGCTATCAGTGTATTGAACACTTACAAATTAATAACCAATACGAGGAAATACAACCTCTTTTAAAGCAAATTGGTGATGTTGAGCGCGTACTCACACGAGTTGCTTTGAAGACAGCTCGCCCAAGAGATTTTGAGCGACTTAAAAACTCTCTAGCCGTTTTACCCTTATTGCAAAGTGAACTCATTTCATTCACAAATCCACTCATTAAACAACTGGCACAAAAAATTGCTGTTTTTCCAGAACAACATGACTTATTAACACGAGCAATTATAGACAATCCTCCAATACTCATACGAGATGGAGGTGTTATTGCCTCTGGATACAACAAGGAGCTGGATGAACTGCGAAATATTCAAAAAAATGCCAATCAGTTTTTAATTGATCTTGAATTAAGGGAAAAAGAACGAAGTGGTATCCCAACTCTAAAAGTCAATTATAACCGCGTCCATGGATATTTTATCGAAGTCAGCCGTGCCCAGGCTGAAAATGTTCCAGATAATTACCAACGCAAACAAACACTCAAAACCAATGAACGCTACATCACACCTGAATTAAAGGATTTTGAAGATAAAGTTCTTAGCGCAAATGAAAAAGCCCTGGCAAAAGAAAAAGCACTGTATGATGAATTGTTTGAATTACTTGCACCCCAGCTTAAAGCACTGCAATCCAGTTCACAATCCTTATGTGAACTGGATGTATTAGCCAACTTTGCAGAACGAGCCTATACATTACAATGGTGTCAGCCTCAATTGAACTCAGAGCCATGTCTTTCAATTAAACAAGGTCGTCACCCAGTAGTCGAACAAATCCAGGATGAACCATTCGTTGCCAATGATATGCTGTTTAATGACAGTCGACGTATGCTGTTAATTACTGGTCCAAATATGGGAGGTAAATCTACCTATATGCGCCAGGCAGCCTTACTCACACTAATGGCTCATATTGGTAGTTATGTTCCGGCTAAATCTGCCACTTTTGGTCCAGTTGATCGCATCTTTACTCGTATTGGTGCTTCCGATGATCTAGCTGGTGGACGTTCAACCTTTATGGTCGAAATGACCGAAACAGCCAATATTTTACACAATGCAACCAAAGAAAGTTTAGTACTAATGGATGAAATAGGTCGAGGTACAAGTACTTATGATGGACTGTCACTTGCTTATGCTTCAGCACATTATCTTGCCAGTGAAAGCCAGGCATTTACCCTCTTCGCTACCCATTATTTTGAGCTCACACACTTGCCAGAATTATTTAATCAAATTGTTAACGTACATCTTAATGCAGTAGAGCATGGTGATAAAATTGTTTTTCTACATAAAGTAGAAGAAGGCTGCGCTTCACAAAGCTATGGTATTCAAGTGGCAGCTTTAGCCGGTGTTCCTAAAACAGTAATTGAAATGGCTAAAGCAAAGTTATTATCTCTAGAAGACACATCCTTAACAGAAAATAGCGATTTATATCATGAAACAAAGACTGAAACGTTGCCAATAGAAAATATTACCGAAAAACAAAAGAAACTGCTTGCTGAGCTTGAACAAATTGACCCTGACAATTTATCACCAAGAGAAGCTTTAGATTTAATGTACCAATTAAAGAAAATTCATTAGAGGATATATTTTAATCCTTTAAGATACGTTATATCCTCTTTACCATAATATAATTGACATATTATTGTCATTAGTACGTCACAGTTAGGCTCTAGAATATTCCCTTATATAATAAATTTAAGGGAAATTAAGTATGAAATATAAGCTATTAAAGTCTGCTGCTATCTCAGCATTAATTTGTTCATCCGCAAGTGCGGTTGCAATAGAAAAAGTATATGATGAATCCTCTTTACAAATTGCAATCAACAATGCAAATTATGATTCTAGTATCAATAAAATTGTTTTTGTTAAAAATGCAAAAATAATTCTGACGTCCCCCATTATTTATAATGGAACTCAATCATTAAAATTACTCGGTAACAATGCAACCATTGACGGCTCATCAGCTGGAAGTTTTGAACTTGATGAAAATTTAACCGCAACAACAGACGATGGCACACTGATATTTAATACTTCAGCTAACTTAAGCATCCATAAACTAAATATTGTCAATAGTGCTTCCCGAGGCATTGTTGTTAATATCCCTGCAAGCTCAGACAATGATGAAATAGACATCAATTTACATAGGGTTCATATTTCCGATTCAGCTTTATATGGCTTACATATTGATGACAATGCCAATGAATTTGATGATGGCTCAATTGGTTCAGATATGGGTATTGATTTAAATATCAGTCGCTCAAGTTTTACAGGTAATGGTACTGGTGCAATTGATTTTGATGGAATTCGTGTCGATGAAAGAGCTAATGGTAATATTGTCGCAGTCATCACCCACACTCATATCGATGGTAATGGCGGTGACGGAATTGAGTTAGATGAAGCAGGAGAAGGTGATGTTGAAGCCACAATGATTCATGTTAGTTTAAATGGAAACGGCTTCTATAATGAAGAAGATCTTGATGATGGGTTTGATATTGATGAAGCCGATGAAGGAAATATCGAAGTAAGATTAGTGGATGTTGAAGTCAATAATAATAAAGATGAAGGCCTGGACTTTGATGAAGCAGGCGATGGTGATATTGAGATAAAATTAAAGCGCATAACTGCACACAATAATTCAGACGAAGGCATAAAACTTGACGAAGAAGACGCTGGAAACATAGAAGCTTCACTCAAAAAAATACAGGTTACAAATAGTGGTGATGATGGTATTCAATTTACAGAGCTGGGCGAAGGTCAAATAAAAGCTTATTTGAAAAAAGTTATTAGTGATAATAATAAAAAATATGGCATAAAAATGGAACAATGGGTTGTTGAAGATGAAGTTATTGTTATAGAAGAGCCAGGTAAACTCATCACCAAAAAAGTTTCGTTGATGGATAATATCAACGGTGATGATATTAAGTTGAATAACATTATACTTAAAGCAAAATAAGTATCTGTTATTATTCCCTGGCTTTAATAGCTAAAGTTGGGGAATACCATAGACTAAATTTACAGCCAATTATTTTTTCTTCCAACATAGAATACGGTTATTCTCTGGCATTTCATAATCATCAAGAAACGTTAAACCACCTTCTGTAGCAAGTTTTTCTAATTCAGAAAAATCTCTAATACCACTTTCTGAATCACGTGATTTTAACCAGCTATCAAAGTGTTCATTACTTTTACTCGTATATTTTCCATCATAATTAAAAGGTCCATAGATCAATAAAATACCATCATGATTAAGCAGTTTAGGAGCATGTTTAAAAAAAATCTGCACTTCATTCCAGTTCATAATATGTAAAGTATTAGCAGTAAATATAGCATCGACATTGAGAGCTGGCCAATTACTTTGAGCTACATCCAGAACGATAGGCGGATGGACATTAGATAAACGATCATCAGAACAGAATTCATCTAACCACATTTGAATACCACTTAATGCTTCATAACGATCACTGGTATGCCATTGAAGATGAGGCATAGCTTGAGAAAAATAAATCGCATGCTGCCCAGTGCCACTTCCTATTTCAAGTACATTGTGACGTGAGGATAATAATGGTTGAATAGTATTAAGAATAACCTCTTTATTTTGCTCACAAGATTCTGAAAATGGTTTTATGATATTTTTCATTTAATAGATCCATCTTATGTTTATGATGATTGCTTTTTATAAGGTAAGTGTTTATTCACATCATCAATATAATTAAGTACATTTATTTTTTCATGCTCAATAAACTGGATGATAGATTGTTCAAAAGGATTTTGCATTAAATAATGTGCTGAGCGTGTCAAAGTTGGTACAAATCCACGAGATATTTTATGTTCGCCCTGAGCTCCTGGTTCAAAAATTGCCAATTTATTTTCAATGCAATATTCAATTCCCTGATAATAGCACGCTTCAAAATGTAGTCCTTTAATTGTTTTGTCACAGCCCCAAAAACGTCCATATAAGCGATTGTCACTACAAAACATTAGAGCTCCTGCAATTACTTCATCTGCTTGTTCTGCTAGAACCAATACAATTTGTGAGGGTAGTTTGTTTGCAACTTCTTGAAAGAAATCATAGTTCAGCGTTGGGGTACCCCATTTTTCATTAAAAGTACGCGTATAAAAATGAGCCATTTTTTGCCAGTCCTGTTCACTCGCCTGATGGCCATTAAGTCTTTTTAAAGTAACTCCAGCCTTTTTTACTGTCTGACGTTCTTTAATAATGTTTTTTCTTTTTCGTGATGATAGCTGATTTAAAAAATCATCAAAACAAGTATAATTTTTATTATGCCAATGAAATTGACAATCATGGCGTATAAGCATTCCCTGCTCTTTAAGCCATTTTAATTCGACCTCCTGAGGGAAAAGTATATGAAAACCACTGGCGTTGAGTTGTGAAGTCACTTCTTTTAGCGCTTTGATAAGCAAAGGATATATTTCATCGGTAACAACATCTTTTGAAACCAATAGACGTTGTCCTAAAGCAGGAGTATAAGGAATTGCTGAAACAAGTTTAGGGTAGTAACGTAATCCATGCTGTTGCCAGGCATCAGCCCAGGATTGATCAAAGACAAATTCACCATAGGTATTGTATTTTTCATACAGAGGCATTGCAGCAATCAGTTCTTTATTCTGATAAACAGCAATATGCCTTGGAAACCAACCAAACTTTTCACCAACACAATCATGTGTTTCAAGAGCAGCTAGGAATTCATACCGTAAAAAAGGATTATTATCCTGTACAAGTGCATTCCATTGCGACGCTTCAATGTGTGTAATCTGATGAAAAACTTCAATCTGTAACGACATGTTTCAGAAAATAGAACGAAAAAGTCTATTCTACATTTTACTGTAAAGATTAGTCGCCGTGTTCATGTATTTTAAAAGCTGGCGTACCGTTAGTGAGATAAGAAAAGCATTGTTTTTATCATCAAGAGAATGACTAAACAAACTGAAAGATTTTCCAGCCTTTGACAATAGAGCTTTCACTTCTTCTGTATTAGCTTCGTAATTATTGAGATAATCAAGACCGGATGTGAAGGCTTTACGAGCTTTCGCCAATTCATCGAGATAATAGTCATCAGTAAAGCCCCAGTCTCGTAATAAATAAAACAGTTCAATCCGTTGACTTAACATACGTTGTCGGCCTGAGATATTAACAACTTTTCCTAACTCTTTACCTGAGAGTTTTGTTAAATCTAAAACAATTTGATGAGAAAGAGACAGAAGTTTTTCATTCATTTTTACTAACTCAGGCACATTAGCTTTATTCGCATCAGCAAGTATCAAAGCCTTATATTTTGGCCAAATAGTAGTAATACTATTAAGAGACTTCTTAACACCTTCAACTGATTCAAAGTCAATTAGAAAAGTTAGACCTTGCTCATACCGATTCAAAGCATCATTTAGCTTCTCATCAGGTTTGCTATAAAAATGATCTTGTCCAAGCTGACAATAGGATTTTAACATTCTCTGAGTTAACATCCGTTGTAAACCTGCTCGGTTTATCGCATTATTTAACGTGAGTTCGTCAATCTCAGCAAAAACAGTACTGGGGATCAGAGTCACAGACAAAAATGCAATGAATACAAATAGCCCTGAATACAGCTTCGGCAAATAATTATTGAGTTGTTTTTTCATCATCATTGAAGACCAATTTATTAATTCAGGTTATCAAGTCAGCTAAATGTTCCTATTAACTATACCTGATTGTAAAAGTTCAGTAGTTGCTAATCATTAGCACTAAAATTTAATGGACTGTAAACTCTTAAACTGTAAAGATGAATTTGTCATTTCTTATTCTTGAGCAATGTTATCAGAAAATAAAAGAAATATCTTGAATCTCTCTATTTACTTAATAAAACCATTGATCAACATCAGGTAAAAAAATTCAACGACTGGAATATCCCCTAATACTGCTGAGCTTTTTGTGGTTCACCTAACTCAATATAGCTTTGTTTAATGACTTTTGAGTTATTTTTTCTTAATTCAGTACTATTTTTTTCAAGATTATTAGATTTTAGAGCTTGCTGTATCGCCTGATGATAGTCTTCCTGATAAAATTTCAGTACCGCCATATTATGCCAAAGCCACGCGTTTCCAGGTTCAATACGTAATGCTCTTTTTAATAAACCTTCTGCTTCAGCATAATTATTTTGTTCCATAGCAGACTTTGACTGAGCCAATAAGTCAAGAACAGCCTGACGACTGGCTGGTGGTGATGTCTTTCTGGGTTTAACAGACAAATCCTGGTCTAATGCCGCAGTAGTGATGACTCGGGGTTGATTTAACTCTTCAGTTATAACTGCCCGTTCTTCTACTGGTGGTGTCTCATAAATAGAATCATTGCCTTTACGAGAATAATCAATGGACGTGCAACCGTTTACCAAACTAATGATAAACAGGACTAATAAATAGATTTTAATCATATTTTCTTTTTCGTTAACTAATAATAATTATTTATTTACAAAAACGAAGCGCTGTATTTAAACAAAAGACTAATTAAATAAACGTTTCAGCCAGTTTGTTTTATTTTTATCACGATATTGCCCTGAAGAGCAAGATTCTGTATTTTCAGGTTCAGTACCTTTGATAAAAGGTAAAAATTCAGCGTTAATACAACGCCCTGTTAATTTTAACTGATTCATCGAATCAATCCAGAACCACTTGATATTTTCTGGTTGATTTTGTTCTAAAGTGCCTACATCCAATTGTTTCATCATTTTACCCCAAACCTTCAAAGCACCAGATGAACCAGTCAAACCAGCAGGTTTATTATCATCCCGCCCTAACCACACGACACCAACCAAATTATTACCAAAACCAGCAAACCAACTGTCTCGAAGCTCATTAGTTGTTCCTGTTTTACCCGCAATATTGTAATGAGAGGGGATATAGTGAGACAAGCCTTTACCTGTACCCATACTAATTACTTCCTGTAAGTTCGCATTGATCAGGTAAACCAGGCTTTCATTAATTCGTCGCTCTACTCTAACGGGATATTGTTGTAAAGTTTGATTATTTTCATCTTGAACCGATAAAATCGTATGCAATGGTGAATAAAAGCCCTGATCAGCCATTGTTTGATACATTTGACTCACTTGCATGGGAGATAAAGTTAATGACCCCAATAAAACAGCTGGATAAGGTAATGCATCGGTTTCAACACCTAAACTTCTGACAGTATTAAGCACTTTATCCACACCAATTTCCATACCCAGTCTTGCAGTGGACAAGTTATACGATTTCGCAAGAGCAACATGTAATGGTACTAAACCATGTTCTTTTTTATCAAAATTCTTTGGTTTCCAAAGTTTTCCCTTCACACTTTTTGCTGAAAATGATTTATCATTCAATAAAGAAGACAAAGTATAGCCTTGTTCAAAAGCCGTCAGATAAATGGCAGGCTTTATTAATGAGCCAATTGGGCGACGTGCATTAACCGCACGATTAAAGTCCCCTTCCTGACTGTTTTTCCCCCCAACAATCGCTAAAATTTCTGCAGAATCACGATGGCTCACCACAATCGCACCTTGTAAATCTTTTGAACGTTTTTTACCAAGGCTTTTTATTTGACTTGCCAATGCATTTTCAGCAGCCCACTGAACCTGAGGGTTTAAAGTAGTGAATATTCTCAAGCCTTTATCTGTCAAATCGTCCTGATTATAGTTTTCTTGTAATTGATTTTTAACACTGTCTAAAAAAGCTGGAAATGGTGAATTATTTCGTGACCAGCGGCGACTGATACCTAAATCCGTTTTAACCGCTTTTTCATAATCACCTTTTTGAATAACACCTTGATCCAACATTACTTTGAGAACAGTATTTCGTCGTTTAGTTGCTCTCTGCTTATTATTTCTTGGATTATAATATGAAGGTCCTTTAACCAGACCGACTAGCAATGCAATTTGTGGTTGACTGAGCTGAGTAATGGGTCGTTTAAAATAATACTCACTCGCAAGGGCAAAACCATGAATAGCTCGTCTGCCATCCTGTCCCAAATAGACCTCATTAATATAGGCCGTTAGAATTTCGTCTTTGGAATAATGATATTCCAATAGTAAGGACATGATTGCTTCATTAATCTTCCTTACAAGAGTTCGTTCCTTAGTCAAAAAATAATTTTTGATTAATTGCTGGGTCAGTGTACTGCCACCCTGCACTGTTGAACCCGCTTTAAGATTAGTCCAGATTGCTCTTGCAATCCCTTTGGGATCAATTCCATAGTGATGATAAAAATTACGATCTTCAACAGAGAGTAATGTATTTTTTAATTTTTTTGGTATTTCTTCCTGCGCTAACAGTAGTCTATCTTCATGTAACCTGGGATGGATACTACCAATAAGAATGGGATCAAGCCGAACCAATGATAAATTTCTGCGCTTCTCAAGATCATAAATAGAGGTTATTGAGGAGTTATTAAATTGAATACGTAATTTATGAGAAGCTTCATCTCCATCTGGAAACTTGAATTGACGTGAAACCAGCTCAATACGCTTCCCATTTTGAGAAAAGCTTCCCTGAGTTGAGGATTTTTTGTCTTTTCGATAACCAGCCAATCTCAATTCTTTTTCAAATTGTTTAACCGTTATTTTTAAACCTGGATAAACTTCTAATGCGCGAGCATAAACCTTAGCAGGTATAGACCAGCGACGACCTTCAAATTTATCTTGAATAAGGTTGTTCAGATATAAACTGTAAAAGCCCAAAACAATCGTGCCTAAAATAATGCTCAACAGAATTATTTTTTTTATAAATCGCCAAATTCGTCCTTTAAGAGATTTTTGGGCTGATTTTTTCTTTGCTGCAGTTTTTTTGGATGCAGAACGTTTTTTAGTAGAGCTTTTTCTTTTTGTTGGCATAAATTAGTAGTATATTACTTTTGAAAGTCCAAAGAATATTGTAAGTGCTTATCTTGATAATTAAAAGCGATTCAACAGGAATCAACTTGATATCAAGCAGAATTGTTTTCTCTACATAATTTATCAAAATCCTGATAGCAAAAAGGCATAGCTTTTTCACAAATACCTGCTATTAATTAAGGTTATTAATTTAAATAATGAAGCCCCTATATGATTAAATAATATTGATGAGTAGAATGAAAGAGAAACAACATATCTGGTGGCTATCAAATCACGAAAGTATTGCAAGAGAACAAGCAAAAATATTATTTAACCATGCAATCACTGCAAATTATGGCACTATTCTCGTTGTTTTTCCTATCGCTCTTATTTTTCAACATGCCAATCAACTTGAATCTGTAGTAATTTGGGGAACTGCCATGATTATGGTTGCTTCTATAAGACTGTTTATTAGCAAAAAAAGTAATGCTCAATCCGATCATCTTGAAAAAATAAACAGTCAAATGCATCAATATTTTATTTTAAGTTTGCTTATTGGTCTTATATGGTCTTTTTTACCACTTATTTATTTTAAAGATGTCCTTTCCGGTTACATGTTAATTATTACCACCTTTGTTGTAATAACCTCAAGTATTCTAGCTTTATCATCAGTGTTGCTTCTGACACCTACAATTATCATTCCACAATTATTGACTTTATCTTATATCCTATACAATCAGGGTACTTATGAGGGAGAAATCATTGGTTTAGCTCTGTTTTTTGTTTGTATTCCAGTATTTATTGCTTTTTCCATAAAATACAATGCTCATCTTATTTATGGTTTAAAAATGGCCGAAAAATTAAAAACCTCTCTCATATCAGAACAAAAGGTAAAATCAGAGCTTGAATTACACAGGTCTAAACTTGAACAAATAATACTTGAACGGACCAATGAGCTTGTAGTGGCAAAAGAAATGGCTGAAAAGGCCAATTACGCTAAATCCACCTTTTTGGCCAATATGTCACACGAATTACGCACACCAATGCATGGAATCCTGGCTTATGCCAATATGGGCTTTAAAAAAATTGAAAAATCAACTCCTGAAAAAAATCAAATGTATTTTTCAAATATTCAACAAAGTGGCAAGCGTTTATTGATGCTTCTCAATGACTTACTGGATATGGCAAAGCTTGAAGCAGGGAAAATGGAGACGAATTTTGTTAAAAGCTCACTACTTTCTATCTCTAAAAAATGTGTATCAGAACAGCAAGCACGTCTGAAAGAGCTTAGTCTAGAGCTGCTATTTAATCCTGACTGTACTCCCAGTGTGGCTGAATTCGATGAACGTCAAATAACTCAGGTCATTACCAATCTATTGTCAAACGCAATAAAATTCACTCCCCATAATGGACAAATTGAAATAACCATCACTCATACAGATATTCATCAGAATCAAGGAAGTGACCCTGATACTCAGTCAATCAATCGACCCGCACTTAAATTTTCCATAAAGGATTCCGGTGTAGGCATTCTTTCAGATGAATTGGAGTTAATTTTTGATAAGTTTCAACAAGGTTCACGTTTAGAAACGGGCACAACTAAAAGTACCGGCTTAGGCCTGCCCATCAGCAAGGAAGTTATTACATTACATCATGGTAAGATATGGGCTGAAAATCATTCTCAAGGCGGAGCTATCTTTAATTTTGTCATTCCTGAAAAACAACCTAACTCAATAGACTTGTAGTAAAAAAGTGACCATGAATTACCTTGATGTACTATTCCACCCAATACTAGTAATGGCAACCTTCTTTTATGGTGTAATGACTATTAGTTTTGAGTTATCTTATCAACATTTCTTGCATAAGATTTCAAACGTATCAAGTTCCTATTGGATAGCCAAACATGTAGGCACACCTTTTTTCCATATCCTATTATTAATTGCCTTTATTTATATGAGCTATCCCATTCTCTATGGGCTAGAAAGTCATGGAATTGATGGAGAACGAACTTTACCCTCACTCACACAATTATTAAATGCGAAAAACGGGCAAACCATGAAAATGGTGAATATCTTGTTTGTTATCAGCGTACTATTGCCTTTAATTCCAATCTTTAACCGTTTCCTTGCATTGATATTGCCCTTGCAGGCCATTGCAGGCAGTGCCATGTTATATGGCTGGATGGCTCAGTTCACAGGCATTGAATATTCATTATTTCCAGATTATGAAATATTCGCATTAATTATTGTTTTTTCTTTCGTTGCAGAGAGGGTCGCAAAATCATTAGCTTCAATTCTTGGAGCTAATTTAAACACCCGATATCATACTCATGATATGGAAAAAGTGATATACAAGAGCAGCTTATTGGTTCTTCAGGTTCCAATTTTATTAATCTATACCCTGAATATTTCTATCCTGACTTAATTCATTTTCAGAAAATAGAATTACTTTCTACGCCAACGCGTACCTTCAGGTGTATCTTCGAGCAAGATATCTTCAGCATCCAAAACATCACGAATACGATCACATTCTGACCAGTTTTTTTCTTGTTTGGCTGCAGCACGCTGCTCAATCAAATCATTAATTTCATCATCTGATAAGCCACCTTCTGATGTACTGCCTTGTAGAAACTGTTGAGCGTCGTTTTCAAGTAGTCCAAGTAATTCAGCCAGTTTTTTCAACTGAAACCCCAAAGCCTTTGCCTGCTCATCATCTTTTTCTTTAAGACGATTAAGCTCATGACTCATATCAAATAAAACTGAAATAGCCATTGGTGTATTGAAATCATCATCCATTGCCTTAAAAAAGCGCTGAGCATAGTCACTATCCTCTATCAAAGAATCATTCATATCAGAAACATCAATATTGAGTAACGATTGATATAGTGTCGTTAGAGAAGCCTTAGCCTTATCCAGATTTTCATCAGAATAATTTAAGGGACTCATATAATGGCTATTTAGAATAAAATAACGAATCACTTCAGGGGCATAGCTTTTAAGCACATCCCGAATAATAAAGAAATTACCCAGAGATTTTGACATTTTTTCATCATCTACACGAACAAAACCATTATGAATCCAGTAGTTAACAAATTTATGCCCTGTGCATCCCTCAGATTGAGCAATTTCATTTTCATGATGAGGAAATTTTAAATCCAGACCACCGCCATGAATATCAAAATGATCACCCAAACAACTGACAGACATCGCCGAACATTCAATATGCCAGCCTGGACGTCCCTCGCCCCAGGGTGAATCCCAACTGGGTTCATCAGGCTTAGCCATTTTCCACAAAACAAAATCCATAGGATCACGCTTTGACTGTTCAACTTCTACCCGACTGCCTGACTGCAAGTCATCCAGATTCTTTTTAGCCAATTGACCATACGTTTCAAATTTGCTGACCTGATAATAGACATCGCCATTATCTCCTTGATAGGCCATGCCTTTATCAATGAGCGTCTGAATCATTTTCAGAATTTCATCCATATGTTCTGTCGCACGAGGCTCAATATCTGGGCGTTTAACACCCAAAGCATCTGCATCTTCATGCATAGCTTCAATAAAACGGTTCGTCAGAGAATTAATGTCTTCACCATTTTCTATGGCACGAGCAATGATTTTGTCATCAATATCCGTAATATTACGCACATAAGTTACATTTTCAGAACCATATATCTTACGTAGATAGCGAGTAATCACGTCAAACACGACTAAAACTCTTGCATGACCGATATGACAAAAGTCATAAACCGTCATACCACAAACATACATATTCACTTTACCTGGATGAATGGGAGTAAAGAGTTCTTTTTTACCGCTTAATGTATTTTGTATGTGTAACATATTTACTCTTTTCCTTATTTTGAATTCCCAGCCTTAGCCCAGGAATCTCTCAAACTAACCGTACGATTAAAGACCAATTTTTCACTCGTTGTATCAGGGTCAGCAGTAAAGTAACCTTCTCGTTCAAACTGAAAGGAGTCACCAGATTGAGTATCTGCCAGTGACATTTCCGCTCGTGCATTACTCATTACAGTTAAAGAGTCAGGATTCAAAAAATCCAGGAAGTGGCTATCATCATCTTCATGATTTTTAGCCGCACTATCTGGGCTTTCTTCAGTAAACAGGCGGTCATAGAGCCGCACTTCAGCTGGCACACTGTGTTCTGCTGAAACCCAATGAATAACTCCTTTCACCTTTCGCCCTTCTGGTTTTTTACCTAAAGTATCCGCATCGTGACTACATTTAAGTTCTATGACTTCACCCTGCTCGTCTTTAATGACTTCATTACATTTAATAACATAGGAATTTCTTAAACGAACTTCTTTATCTACCGTCAAACGCTTGTATTTAGGTGGAGGCACTTCTTCAAAATCACTACGATCTATATAAATAACCCGAGTCATTTTAAAATTACGTCGCCCCATTGATTCATCTTTAGGGTGTCGAGGTGCTGACAGTTCTTCTTCATGACCATCTGCCCAACTTTCAATCGTGACTTTCAATGGATTAATGACACACATGGCTCTTGGGGCTGAATGCTCCAAATCTTCACGAATACAGAATTCCAGTGTGCCCATATCGACCACGCCATCAACCTTAGTGACACCGATACGATCACTAAAATCTCGGATAGAAGCAGGAGTATAACCACGACGCCTTAAACCAGAAATCGTCGGCATTCTTGGATCATCCCAACCCAACACATGATTTTCATCAACCAGTTGTTTTAACTTACGTTTGCTGGTTATGGTGTAATTAAGATTTAGTCTTGCAAATTCAATCTGTTGGGGGTGAGTTGGTGTATCAAGCTGATCCAGAACCCAGTCATATAAAGGTCTATGGTCTTCAAATTCCAGGGTGCACAATGAATGAGTAATTCCTTCAATTGCATCCGAAATACAATGGGTATAATCATACATAGGGTAAATACACCATTCATTACCTGTTTGATGGTGTTCCACTTTACGAATACGATAAATAATGGGATCGCGCATATTGATGTTAGGCGACGCCATATCAATCCTGGCACGTAATACTTTCGCGCCTTCATCGAACTCCCCCTTTTTCATGCGCTCAAATAAATCCAGATTTTCTTCAACGCTTTGATCACGGTAAGGACTATTTTTACCTGGCTCTTTCAATGAACCACGATATTCACGAGCTTCATCAGGCGATAATGAACAGACATAGGCCTTGCCTGCTTTAATCAAATCAATGGCATATTGATGTAGTTGAGCAAAATAGTTAGAGGCATATTTAGGTTCGTCCGCCCATTCAAAGCCAAGCCAGCTTACATCTGCCTTAATTGAATCAATGTACTCCATATCTTCTTTTTCTGGATTCGTATCGTCAAAACGCAGGTTACAAATTCCCTTATAATCCTGAGCCAAACCAAAATTCAGGCATATTGATTTAGCATGGCCAATATGTAAATAACCATTAGGTTCTGGAGGAAAGCGAGTGACCACTTTACCCTCATTCTTATTATTACTAATATCTTCATCAATAATATGACGAATAAAATTGCTGGAAGGTTTTGTCTCAGTTTCGCTCATTATGTTTATGGCTCGTCTTTATTAAGTCTTAGATTTCTTCAATGCGGTGATTTTAATGAATTAATAGACAAAAATAAATCATTACTCTTTAATCGAGCCATTAAAACCGTTATATTGTCAAAAACCTTGAGTTCTGTGCCAATTTTGCCCAGAAACTCCTGACTTAGATATTAACAATTATTAAGGTTCAATAATGATACGATTCAAATTTCTAGTTCTTAGTGCATTTCTACTTAGTTTCAGTTTATTCATTTTTTCTACAGCAAGTGTTGCTTCTGAGCCTGTGAAAGTAAAAATGGTGACCAATAAGGGAGACATCATTTTAGAACTCTATCCTGACAAAGCACCCGCTACCGTTAAAAACTTTGTTAATTATGCGGATAACAACTTCTATAACAAAACCATTTTTCACCGCGTCATCAATGGTTTTATGATTCAAGGCGGTGGTTTTACCAATGCTCAGGATCGTAAAAAGACTCTAAGCCCAGTTAAAAATGAAGCCGATAATGGTTTGAAAAATGACCGTGGCACCATTGCAATGGCGAGAACTAGAGATCCTCATTCTGCAACAGCACAGTTCTTTATTAACTTGAAAAATAATGATTTCCTAAACTTTACCCGTAAATCAATCAATGGGTGGGGCTATACCGTTTTTGGTAAGGTTGTTGAAGGCATGGATGTTGTTGACACAATTGCCAAAGTTAAAACAACTAAGACTGCAGGTCAACAAAACATTCCTGTTGATCCTATTTACATTGAAGATGTTGATGTGATCAAGTAAAACAATCCATTGACAATATAAGGATACCCTTGATTTTCTTGAGTTTCAGCCCTATTTAGTTTTTTATTAATAACATCAAGAATTCAACTCAACATTTATATTTCAACTATTTGAAATAATGCTTTAAAAAAGGTTTAAAACACAATGATAACAATGCAAACAAATTATGGCACCATTTCCATCGAGCTTGATACTGAAAAAGCACCTGAGACCTGTGCAAATTTTGAACAATATGTAAAAGATGGTTTTTATGATGGTACTATCTTCCACCGTGTTATTGACGGATTCATGATCCAGGGCGGTGGTATGGAGCCAGGCATGTCCGAAAAAGACACACGTGCTAATATTAAAAATGAAGCAAACAATGGTCTGACAAATGATCGCGGTACACTTGCTATGGCTCGTACACCTGATCCTCATTCAGCCTCATCTCAATTCTTCATTAACGTTAAAGACAATGCATTTTTAAACTTCCGTGATGAGACTCAAGACGGCTGGGGATATTGTGTTTTTGCTAAGGTAGCGGATGGCATGGATGTTGTTGATGCCATTAAAGCGGTTAAAACAGGCAATTCAGGATATCACTCTGATGTACCTGTTGAAGATGTTGTTATCGAGAAAGTAACTATCGATTAAAATCATTTTAGTACAAGCTTTAGATGGAGTAAGAAATTTTTGAAAACACTCTTTATTTCCGATCTCCATCTTGATCCTAAACGGCCTGACATTCAGGCCTGTTTTGATCAATTCATAAATTCCTGTCTTAACTCTAATACTCCCTCATCTCCTAATGATGAAGCTTCTATTGATTCCCTTTATATTCTAGGTGACTTATTTGAATTCTGGATTGGTGATGATGCTTCTATCCCTATTTATCAAAATCCTATTGCACAATTAAAACAATTAGCTGACATTGGCATTCCAATCTATATCATGCATGGTAATCGTGATTTTTTAATGGGTAGCCAATTTGAACAGGTTACTGGTTGTCAATTAATACCCGATCTTTATCACCTGGAGATTAATAACAACGAAGGCTCTCAGACAATTTTACTTTCACATGGTGATATTTTTTGCAGTGATGACCAGGAATATATGAAGTTTCGACAAATGGTTCGAGATCCTCTCTGGCAAAACGAATTTCTTTCAAAATCTATTGAAGAACGTTTTAATATTGCGCATCTCATGAGAGAAAAAAGTAAACAACGTGGTCAACAATTACATGCTCAAGAAAAAGTCTCAGAGATCATAGATGTCAATCAAAAAAGGGTTGAAGAAATCATATCAAAACATGGAGTCAGGACATTAATACATGGACACACTCATCGCCCTGCTACTCATGAATTTCAACTAAATGGACAAACCATTAAACGAATTGTTTTACCTGACTGGCAACCAGATGCTAAAGTGTTTGAAATAAATAATGTTTAAACTAAGTTGATGAAGAAAACTACTGTTAAAGAATTATTACTTTTAAGACACGGAAAGTCTGATTGGCGTGTCAATGTGGCAGACTATTATCGACCGTTAAAAAAGCGAGGTCATCGTAATGCAAAACAAATGGGAAAGTGGTTAGTAAAACAGGAATTAATACCTGATCTATTAATTAGTTCTCCGGCATTGCGCGCACTAGATACTGCAAGAAACATCTGTAAAGCAATGCAGCTTCCTTTGGATAGTATTCAGATAGATAAACGCATATATGGTGCAGATTCATCCGCTCTACATCAAATATTGTCGGAAACACCATATCCCATTCAAAAAATAATGCTCATAGGTCATAATCCTGCTTTAGAAGAGTTTCTTATCTCTCTAGTACCTGATATCCAAATACCACCAGACGGTAAACTTATGCCTACAGCAACATTGGCTTATCTTCAATTAAACCAAAAATTTGATCTGAAGTGGGGTTCACTCAACAAAAACAATCTAATCTGTTATAAATTACAACGACCAAAAGATTTATCTCAATAAATAACCATGGTCTGCATAAATGAGGAGTTATATATGACTAATGAACAAGAAATTAAAAACAAGCTACAGCGTTTAGAAAAGTTTAATGATCCCGTTATGCTAATGATATTATTTCTTGCTTTCCCCGCCGTAATTTTAGCAACAATATTTTCGGCTTTTGGTGACGGAACATTGATAAAAATTTTTATAGCTTTATGTTTTCTTTTTTTTACCTGGCTGGCCTTTAAGATCAGCTCAGTGATAAAAAAGAATATAAAAACCTTAGAAGCTCAATTGAAAGAACTAAGTGGGAATTAGAACATTCATACAACAATTGTGTCTTTTATATTAAAGCACATTGCCTAAATAGCATAATTTATTACGCCCTGTTTTTTTCGCAGTATAACAAGCCTCATCTGCTTTTTTCAGTGGCACATCAATATTATCACTGTCATCATCAATATTCGTCAGACCAAGACTGGCGGTCACATTAAACTCTTGAGACTGCCACTCAAAAATCATTGCTTCCAGAGAAAATCTAATGCGTTCTGCTGTGTCCTTTGCTTCCTGTTCATTTGCATGACGCAATATTATAGCAAACTCATCACCACCTAAACGGGCAACATAATCTGTATTACGCACAGCACCTAACAAAATTTGTGCAACTTGCTTTAATAATTGATCACCGGCAAGGTGTCCGGCCGTATCATTGATCGTCTTAAAGTTATCCAGATCGATATAGCATAACCATGCTTTAATTTCATCATAACGTTTTACTTCATTAATGGTATCTATCAGTTGTTTCTCAAAAATACGACGATTATACAATTGAGTTAATTCATCATGATTAACTTGATAATTCAACTGTTTATGTAACTTTTGTATTTCATTGATATCATGAAAAACAACTACAATACCATTTAATTCCTGATTTATTATTACAGGAGAAATACTATATTCTACTGCTAGTAATTCATCTTCATTTCTTTGCAGAAAGATCCAACCATTAGACTTTTTTACTTGATTGATGTGTGGATTACTTCTGAGTAATTCAATACGCTGTGATAAATTATGTTCACTGTATAGGTGAACAACATCATCCAAATAGCAACCAACAATTTTTTCTGATTTTAGTCCCAATAGTGATTGAGCCACTCCATTTACTTGTTCAATACGACCTTGAGCATTTGTTAAAAAAACACCATCGGCAATTGAATGCAGAGTAATCATCGCCCTCTTCTGTGCTTCCTTTAGATTATTCTCTGATTGATTTACTGTTTTATAAATTAAATAAGCAATATAAATACTGATCAGTGTTATCAATATCGATGCCAATAATACAATTCGTTTAGCATACCAATTGAGATGATTAGCACCTATTAATGCCTGATTATTCTTATTTTCAACATTGCTTTCAATTTTTCTGAAAAATTGTAACATCTGAGTTTGTAGTGGATTAGCCTTTGTAAACAAGAGATGTTTAGCCACATTATTCTCATCGTCAATAGCTAATTGCACAATTTGATGTTGAATTCTTCCTAGTGGTTGAGTTAACTGATCCTGTTCTTCTAGTAATTGTTTGATTTCATCACTAATTGGCATATTGTATAAATCATTACGACTTACAATAAATTCAGTGCCAAAGCTATTAAACTGCATCCATAATTCATCACGTATAAATGGATCATCCACAGATACAATCTTGAAAACAGTCAGAATGCGCTCACGAGCTGCTGTATGCATTTTATTTAACTGATAGAGATGATTACCATTAATTTCAATGACATCTCTCAGATTGGACACACTTTTTTCAATAGCTTTTATTGAAATCATGCTTAATATGATAAGTAGCATCATGACGATAATAAAGCCAATTAACATCGTTTTTCTGCTAGTATGAATTTTATTATTTTTATTTTTCATTAACACACCTGATACAAACGTTCAAAGTATCATATTGAATAACAGGCTATAAACTACAAGAGAAATTTTTAAGCAGACTAAAAAGAAAGGAAACCAAAAGCAGTAAATGCTCAATATAAAAAAGTACTGAAACATTAAAATTTCATCGGTAACCCCGCTATCATAGAATAAAAAAATCCCTTAGATCGGCAGCTTTGCGTCCCACACCTTTCGAATGAGGTAAGCCTTTACGAATTAACCGCTTATTATATACAAATTTCAACCCAAGTCAATTTTTTGTGACCCAGTTCTCACTTTACAGTTTATAAATTATAGATTAATTCCTAATGCAAAGATTTCATCTTATTTACACAAATGAGTATAAAGCAATAAAAAAAACCATTGTGACAAAATTGTGATAAAAACTTAGATAGACATTCCACATTAAAAATCTAATGCCAAATAAAGTGAGCCTGTTCATTGAAAAAAGGATTGCTCTTTACTATTGTTAAGTTAATATTTGATTTATACAGATTGCTCCCGATGTAGATATACCTTCTGATTAAAGGGAAAAGCTTTGATAAGTCCAGAAAAAATAATTTCAGACAAACTAAATCAACTTAAATCTGAAAATCTACAACTTCAAGAAAGTCTCACTTCCTGTGAGAATCGTTGCAACTACTTAGCAACAATTGAAAATATATTAAAAATAACACGTGAACATATTTCAATATTAGATAGTGATTATATTTATTGTGCCGTTAGCCACAGCTATCTTAATTGCCATAATAAATCCTCTGAACAAATTATTGGTCACACAGTAGACGAACTGCTTGGCAAACAAGTTTTTGAAGACTTAGTCAAACCCAATTTAGAACGTTGTTTTGGTGGGCATACGGTAAATTACCAAGCCTGGTTTAACTTTAACAATTTGGGACAGCGTTATATGGATGTGACATACTATCCCATCCAGGAAACCTGTTCTTCTGAAACCAGGCATATAGTCGTCAGCTCTCATGACTTAACAGAATTATATAATAATCAATCCGATCAACGATTGGCTAAAAGTTTATTTGATAATACCAGTGAAGGCATAGTCATTACCGATTCAAAAGGCATTATTGTCAATGTTAACTCTGCATTTACACAAATCTCAGGTTATCAAAAACAAGAAGTTGTAGGTGTAAATGCTAATATTACCCGCTCTGATCGGCATGATCAGCTTTTCTATCAAAACATGTGGAAAAGTTTAAAAGAAACAGGTCAATGGCAAGGAGAAATATGGGACAAACATAAAAGTGGTCATATTTATCCTAAGTCTCTTTCTATTAATAAAATTACCGATGATAATGGCCGAGTCATTAATTATGTTGGTATTTTTTCCGATATAACATTATTAAAGGAAAGCCAAAATCAATTAGAAAAGCTGGCCTATTTTGATATGCTCACACAATTGCCCAACCGTACCCACTTTTTTGAAACTTTAGAACATGAGCTATTAATAGCAGAACGTAATAATCAAAGTTTTGCTATTTTTTTTATCGATCTAGATGGTTTTAAAGCGGTTAATGATAACTTAGGCCATAACTCTGGAGACTTACTATTAAAACAAGTAGCCACAAGACTAAAAAAATCTGTACGTTCAACTGATTTTATTGCTCGTCTGGGAGGTGATGAATTTACTACACTTCTGCTCAATACAAATGATATCCAACAAATTACCAAAATTGCTAAAAACATAATAGCAACATTATCAAATCAATTTTACATAAATCAGGAAAAGGTCAAAATTGGGGCAAGCATCGGAATATTTTGTTACCCAAAAGATGGTGACACTATTCACTCTATTCTTACTAAAGCAGATAAAGCCATGTATAAAGCCAAAAAAAATGGAAAGGGATGTTATTGTTTTACTTCAAATCTAAATTAATTATTTCTTGAATACATTCAAATAAACTATTATCACAATAATATTGTATAAAAAAACAAAATAAGAACATCAATAGATTATCTCCTTTAATACCATTTTCTGTTTTATTAACTAGTATAATTCTTGGATAAAATGGCTAAGTTAGTCTATATATTTAATTAGTATTTGTTTAAAACTATAATTATTTAACATATTAAAATGTTGGAATATACTGTATGCCCAGTTCTGATGATAATGAGCTTATATTTGCAGCTGAAGACTCAAGCATGGAGCAAGAAAATTCCACTCATAAAAATAAATCCTGGAAAATTCTAATTGTTGATGATGAACCAAGTATTCATGAAATCACTCAACTCAGTCTGAAAGATTTTGATTTTACAGGTCGCCCTCTGACATTTTTTAATGCTTACTCAAAAAAAGAAGCCATAGAAATTCTTAATAAAGAATCTGAC
>JAPHSW010000278.1 GCA_026196615.1 Gammaproteobacteria bacterium
GGTGCATGCTGCTTTATTAATCAAAGATGGTATAAATCCTGTTGCTGCTTGTAGAAGTTCAATTGCTCAGGCATTGACAGATGATCCAGAAATGTTATCAGCGATTAATGAACTCAGTGCTTCACTTTTTTAAACCTCATGACTTCATCTACAAATTCTGACAATCAACCTCTCTTTACGCAAGAAGAAAGCACAAATCAGGTGCAACCACTCGATGCAGAAACTATGGAGGAACAATTAGATCAATTTCTTGATCCTGTTCTGTCCTTCAGACGTTCTGCTGCGGGCCCTGCAAAACAAATGTCAGCCTTGAATGCAAAAGAACAGCAATTTGGTTTGCATTGGGTTGGAGTGATTGCTTCGACTAATGCTGAAATGGCTTACCAATATGCTGCTCACTTTTCTGATGCTGTCATATTTCTACAACATGATTTGGATGCGGTAGAAAATTGGACTATTGAAGCTATGTCAGCTTTTGACGAAAGAGGTTTACAGCTTTGTATTAAAATATTACATAATACCAAAGAATTTTCAGAAAATTATTTTAAAAAACAAAATGGTATTGTGCTTGAAGATATAAAAAAATTATTGACGACTTTTGTGTGTGGATTAAATGGACGTGCATTGAAAGTTGAACCCGGACAATACACCTGTACTGACACGGAAACTATTTATTTACCGGAAATTGTTAGTGATTTTTCTTCTAAAGAAGATAACTTTTTTTATTATAAATTATTGACTGTCTATCAGTGGTCTCAAAACTGGTTTGGTACATGGCGCTATGATCTAAATGAAAAACTCAATCACTTTGATGATTCTGTTAATGCTTTGAAACTGTTTCATTGCTTGGAATCCATTCGATTACTTAACAGAATACGTTTTGAACTACCTGGTTTTTTTCGTCAGGCTGAGCACTTCATTGAAGATTTTAATCAACTACAACACAATGGCGTGTCTGGACAAGAGGAGTGGCAGGTTGTTTTTTCAGTGTTATCTGAAAAGACTGCCAGGATTGATGATACTTTTGAACTGTTAAATCAATATTATTCATCTCTGGATGCTTATGAGTTTTCCTTCCAGGGTGTTTTATTACCCAATAAAGTTCAACATATCAAAGAGCGACGTTTAAAAGATGAAAAAAGTTTATTTCGTGAAGCATTAGCACGACTGGCAGACGAAAAACGTCAAGCCAATCCTGAAATGATTGAAATGGATAAAAAGGAACCAGTTTTTGATGCTGTGCTGACTGAAGACAGTGATATGCCAGATGGAATGACTTTTGAATTGACCTTAGATGGTCAAATGATTGTTCCACCTGATGATGTGGAAAGTTTAATCAGCAGCATCATTCAGGATATCGGTGAAATACCTGAAGAATACCTGGTTGCTGCTGGTCCAGGGAAATATGTGGCAGAAAATAATGCATCACTGAAAAAAACCGATGATGTTTGGTCTGGTGCTTATCATGAAGATGGTGCATATTTTTATGATGAATGGGATCATGTGCGTCAGCACCATAGAAAAAACTGGTGTGTGGTTCGTGAAGTCCATATAACTCCTGTCTATGATGACTTTGTTCAAAAAACGCTCACAAATCATCTGGGAGTTGTGAAATCCTTAAGACGTAATTTTGAAGCACTAAAGGGTGAAGAAAAACTTCTCAAAAGACAGATAGATGGTGATGATATAGATATTGATGCATTGGTTGAAAGCTATGCTGATGTGAGTATGGGAATGGAACTTAATGAGCGTATCTTTACTCGTATGCAAAGAGAAGACCGTAATATTGCCGTTATGTTTATGGTGGATATGAGCGGTTCTACTAAGGGATGGATCAATCAGGCTGAAAGAGAAGCTTTAGTGTTATTGTGTGAGTCACTTGAAATGTTAGGTGATCGTTATGCTATCTATGGATTTTCAGGCACAACACGTAAGCGATGTGAGATTTATCATATTAAACATATTGATGAAGATTACAATGATAAAGTTAAGGCTCGTATCAGTGGCGTAACTGCTAAGGATTATACTAGAATGGGTTTTGCTATCAGGCATTTAAGTGCATTATTAGAAGAGGTTGAGGCAAGAACCAAATTATTGATTACTTTATCTGATGGCAAACCAGAAGATTATGATGGTCAGTATCGTGGTGAATATGGTATTGAAGATACTAGACAATCATTATTTGAAGCTCGTCAAAAAGGCATCCATCCGTATTGTATTACTATAGATAAAGAAGCCGGGGACTATTTGCCTCATATGTATGGCGCTGCAAATTATGTTTTAATTGAAGATATCAATAAGTTACCACTTAAAGTTTCAGATATTTACCGAAAATTAACGGCTTAATTTAATTACGTTAGTATACACATTAGATTTTTTACACATGATTTATAAGTGTGACTTGTAAACTTCCATTTGTTTTCCTACCTTTAAAGTAATATCATTATCTTTTTTAAGGTTATTATTTCTAAATAAAATGATAATCATATAAATTAATTCGTTACTGTTTTAATGAGTTATTCTTTAGATCCATTTGATTTGAACTCTATATTAAAAATTATCAATTAACCGAGTTTTTATGATGCACAGAGCTTTTTCAAATAAAAAATACTATTTAATTTTCACCATTTATTTTCTTGGATTTGGGGTTGTTGTGGCATTGATAACCTCATTTATCAATTATAAATCCAGTTTTACAGACATAGAAGAAACATTATCTGAAATGGTTAATTCAGAAACAGACTTTAAAAGAGAGTTTCTTTTTAACTATATCACTGAAATTGAAACCTTACTTTCCTCGATATCCAAAAATGAATTGACCACAAAATACATTAAATCAAATAATTCTGATAATAAACAAAATTTAATTAATTTATTTTATGCACTGGCGTATGCAAATAGAAATATTATGCAACTTCGTTATATTGATGCTTCAGGCAAAGAGGTGGTTAGAGTTGATCGTGATAAACATAGTACTGAATTACTCATAGTTCCAAGTAATAAAATGCAGGATAAAAAACAACGAAACTATTTTATAGAGACATCACGTCTGATGTCTAATCAATTTTGGCATTCCAATATTGATCTTAACGTTGAACATGGAAAAATTGAGAAACCTTTTAAACCTACCTTTAGAGTAGCAACTCAACTGGTTGATGAAAACCAGTTTAAAGGAATAATTATTGTTAATTTAATGTTTGATAATATGATTAAAGTGTTAACTCATTCTGAAAATTTTAATGTTTATCTGGTTGATAAAGATGGAGAGATTATTCATCATCCTGATAATTCTGGCTCATGGAGTAAGTATTTCGATAACAAACAGAATATGTATGATCTATTTCCCGAGTCGGTAAAAAAAATACTTAATACAGGAAGTTTTAGTGAGCAAGGTGTGTACTCATTCTCTTTTGGAGATTTATTTAGAAATACGGAAAATCTTAAAATTATTTTTACTCCAAAGTTAAAAATAATGAAAAAAATGCAAGAAAAAAATATTATTTCAGCCTTATTGGTTGCTTTAACTGTACTTCTTGTGTCCATCCCTCTTTCCTGGATTGTAAGTATTATCCCTTCAAAATTACAATCTAAACTTGCAACCGCTTATTCTGAAATTAGTAAAAGTGCTCAAATAATAGATAAGTACGTCATGATCTCAACAACAGATAAGAATGGAATAATTAAATCAATTAGTACTTGTTTTACAAAAACAACAGGTTATACCAGTGATGAGGTTATTGGTAAAAAGCATAATATATTAAGACATCCTGATACACCTGAAGAAACTCATAAAAATATGTGGGATACAATTTTAAGTGGGGAAGTGTGGGATGGTGAAATAAAAAATCTGGATAAAAATAATAATAACTTATGGATACATGAATATATCACACCAGAATTTGATGCTGATGGAAAGGTTAATGGATTCACTTCTGTGGCTCAGAATATTACCGATAAAAAGAATATTGAGCAAATTTCAATTACGGATAGTTTAACGGGATTATACAACCGTCATAAACTTGAAGATGTCCTTTCCAATGAAATGGCCAGATTTAATCGCTATAACAGTCCTTTCTCTATTATTATTCTTGATGTGGATTTTTTCAAAAAAGTGAATGATACACATGGCCATTTGGCAGGAGATGATGTACTAACTCATCTGGCAGATATTTTGAAGGAAAATGCCAGAGAAACAGATATTGTTAGTCGTTGGGGAGGAGAAGAATTTTTAATAGTGGCCTGTGAAGTAGAGCTTGAAGGAGCTTTATTTTTTGCAGAAAAAATAAGAGAAAAAGTAGAAAAATATACTTTCCCAATAGTAAAAAATATAACGACTCAGTTGTGGTGTGGCCCAATATACAGCCAGAGAAACTACTTCAGACTTAGTCACAAGAGCGGATAAAGCTCTATATGAAGCCAAAACATCGGGTCGAAATAAAGTGATTAAAGCTTAGCTTGAAATAATTATTTCTTAGATTTTTTTGAGTCTATCTTCGTTAGTGGATTTTCAGCTTGCTGTTTCCAAAGAGCTGCTTTCTCCAAAGCATATTTTTGCATATCTTCTACGGTATCAGCTTCGTCAATAATTTCTCTTCCTAAAAGTGTTTCAAGTGCGTCTTCGAGGGTTACGATGCCTGAATACTGGCGATAAGAATCATGCACTAAAAATAAATGTTCTTTACGTTTTATAAAGTGATCCAGAAGAAAGTAAACGGGCATATTTTCGGGAATTCGATAAATGGGTTTCATTATATCTTTGAGTAGAATATTGGTTTCTGGTGCTTGAGAGACAGACTTAAATATGGATTTAGCATAAACCAGGCCTGTGATGTTGTTGATGCTTTGCTCAAAGACAGGTATTCGAGAATAGATATACAAGTCATCATTATGTAAAACACTATTGAGAGGTTTTTCTCCATTAACTGCAAAAACAACACTCCTTGGAGTAAGAATGTCTTTAACCAGAATTTGTTTTAAGTTCAATAAATTTTCAATGAGTTGGCTTTCTTTTTCAGCTAGAATACCATTTTCCTCACCCATTTCTGCCATTGCAGCAATTTCATCTCTCGTTGGGGTGTCATCAGAGTCTTTTTTGATATGGCGTGTAATTAAACTGGACACCCATAAAAAAGGCAAAAGAATGCGGGTGAGAAATTTTATAATATAGGCGGTTGGTTTTGTCAGTTCACGCCAATAAGTCGCACCAATGGTTTTTGGTATAATTTCTGAAAAATAGAGAATAAGAAGAGTTAAAATAACGGCAATCAGACTCTGCCATTGGATGCCGAATATTCTTACTGCTTCAGCTCCGACACCAGCAGCACCCATTGTATGAGCTATGGTGTTCAATATTAAAATTGAAGAAATGGAAGTATCAATATCCCCCTTAAGTTCACTAAGCATTCTTTTTAAGCGAGAATTACTATCCATAGAGGCAATATACGTGGGGGTTATGGATAATAGTACGGCTTCGAGCACGGAGCACAAAAAGGAAACAAAAAGGGCTAGTGAAAGATAGAAAAAAAGTAAACCCATTGAACTTCAACCATTTATTAAAAGAAATTAAGAATAGACCCTTGTATTATAGTTGAATATGGGGCTTCTTTTATAATTAATTTTTCTTTACTGAAAAAAATGATTTATCAAACTTGAAACTGACAAATATTGAACTATACTTAACTTGAGAGGGATGTGTTTTTTTCATGCTTGGTGCTGTGGGGGTGAATTATGCAAGCCCGTAAATTTACTCGGTACCCTACCGATAAATCAATTTCGTTCGTTATAGATAATATGCTTGGCGAACATCAAATCTATTTAAAAGACGCCAGTCAAGGTGGACTTTGTTTTAATGCTCAGGGTTGTATTCAACTCGGTACCCATTTGCACATTACTATGCCTGTTTCAAGCGAAAAACATTGCACTAAAGGAAAAGTATCCTGGTGTCATCCTTCAGATAATGGTCAATGTCAATTGGGTATAGAATTTGAAGAGCGACTCAATTTATCCACTATTGAGAAAATTGTTTTAAGACATTGATTTTAATCTTTTAACTCTAAATTCTTTTATTTTAAACTTACAGACCAGTCATCACAACGAATGCGATTAATAGCTGCGCTCAGCTCGTACAATCGAGGCATCGCCAGATTGCCCACTTTGTATTGGCTAAAAATATCCAGACCATTCTCATTGGCTTCCTTAATCAGCTGTGTTAAATGTGTAGTGAGTGTATCATTTTCATTAAATGATGTTTGACCATAATGACTGGCGTAATAATGAATCATTAAACCGATTGTTCGAGTTTGACCAATATCGATAAGCTGTTCAACTTGAGAAAGGTCTATTCTATGTTCTCCATATAGTATGTAACTTGTTTCCCTGACATCTATTTTTTCAGAAAAATGATTACGTGCTGCACTGAGTGTCTGTTTTCCTGGTTTACGTTGTGATGTTGCTGCTGGCATAAATTGGGCCAGCTTATCGAGCTGATCAGGTGGCTGATGAAATTTGTCATAAGCTAAATCTCTAGCTTGTTGAGTGACATCTTTGGGAAGGTATTCATCCATCATAATAACGGTGTCAGCAATGTCAAAATAATCTCCTGAACCGCCCATAACAATGACAGATGAAACATTATGTTGTTCGTATAATTCTCTGACTCGATAAAGAAGTGGTGTAATAGGCTCTTTCTCTTGAGACACCAGAGCCTGCATTCTTTCATCCCGAATCATAAAGTTAGTTGCCGAAGTGTCTTCATCAATAAGCAGCAACTCAGTACCACACTCCAGTGCTTCAATAATATTAGCTGCCTGAGAGGTGCTTCCACTGGCATTTTTCGTTGTAAATTCTTGAGTATTACGTCCAAACGGCAAGCGATCGATAAAAGGACTGATATTTACCTTTGAGACGACGCGTCCATCTTCAGAACGAATTTTTACGGCAGTTTCATTACTCACAATTTTTTCACGACCATCACCTGGAATATGATTGTAAGGGCCATGTTCCAATGCGTTTAATAGTGTCGATTTGCCATGAAAACCTCCACCCACAATGAGGCTAATCCCCTCTGGAATTCCCATGCCGGTCACTTTTCCGGAATGTGGAAGTTTGACTTCAACCTCCAGGGAAGGTGGTGACTTAAAGTGAATGATTTTTCCTGTCATGGGCTCATCACTGATGCCACTGGATCGAGGTAGCAAAGAGCCATTTGCAATAAATGCGACTAAATTATTCTGTTTTAGACTGTGTCTTAGCACTTCTTGATCTTCTGCGCAATTCACATATTGTAAGAGCTCATTTGCGGATAAGTTTTTATAATACAGGGCTTGTTCAACAATTACGGGCAATTCATCAAAAAACATTTCTTGTGCCTGCAAACCTGCAACACGACGATCAGCTGCTGGCAGGCCTATTACAAGACGTACTTCAATGAATTCATGATTGATCAGTACAGCATTTCTTAATAAAGATTTCTGTCCATTGATTTCAATATCAATAATACCACTGCCGCCACTGCCACGTTGTCCTCGACAGTTGTTTTGTATTGCTTTGTTCACCATTCGACCAAGATAATCTTCTAAGGCAATTCGGCGAATAACATTTGAATGACCACTAATTTGTCTTGTTGCCCAACTGTCAGTGGGAAAACCAGCCTGAGACATTGGGACTCTGATATTGATTCTGGAGGGGATAGCAAAAGGATCACCCTGAACATGATCAATGCTGAGTGAGAATTCTTTAAATTGATAAACACCCTTGATTTTTTTGTAGGCTTTGTAACCTTTTTTATCAATCTCTTGTAGTAATTTTTTTAGAGTATCCATACTATATATTATAGTATGGATAGTTATTTTGGTCACATTAGTCACAGTTGTTATATTGAGTTTATGCTAGTGTTAATAATAAGTGTTAGATTATTAATTTTTCTGTGAGGAAATCTCAGATGAAGGAAAAACTAGCGCAATCAAATACAAATAAGTGGTTCAATATGAACTGGTTTAACAAAATGACTAGTGATACTCGACCTCAAGAAAGCAAATCTGTAGTACATGAAAACTGGCACTCAATGACTGATGATGCTGTTTTTAAAGTTCTTGAAGCTAATTCTGAAGGCTTGTCAAAAGAAGAGATCATCAAACGTTTTGATGTATACGGACCTAATCGCCTGCCAGAATCAAATACCCATGGGCCTGTTTTTCGTTTTTTTTATCAATTTCATAATGTGCTTATCTATGTTTTATTAGCTTCCAGTCTTGTTGTAGCCATGCTTGAGCACTGGATTGATGCTGGGGTGATTTTAGGTGTGGTTATTATTAATGCATTGATAGGTTTTATTCAGGAGGGTAAAGCAGAAAATGCGTTAAAAGCAATACGACAAATGTTATCTCCAAAGGCTACGGTTTTACGTGATGGGCAAAGGCATAGTATTCCTTCAGATGAATTAATACCGGGTGATGTTGTTTTAGTTCAATCTGGTGACAAAATTCCCGCTGATTTACGTTTATTTCTGGTTAAAAGTTTACAGATTCAAGAAGCTGTATTGACAGGGGAATCCATTGCGGTTGAAAAACAAACAGAACCGGTGTCAGATGATGCAGAATTAGGTGATCGTCAATGCATGGCATATTCAGGTACTTTGGTTTCTTATGGGCAGGGGCGAGGCATTGTGGTTTCAACAGGTGCTCATACTGAAATCGGTCAAATCAGTGCCATGCTGGCTGAAGTTGAAACCTTAACAACCCCCTTATTGCGTCAAGTTTCACAATTTGCCCGCTGGTTAACTCTTGTTATTGGTGTTTTTGCACTGGCTACTTTTATTTTTGGTATTGGTTTTCGTGACTACCCTGCAGCAGATATGTTTCTGGCTGCTGTCGGGTTGGCTGTGGCAGCAATTCCAGAAGGTCTTCCTGCCATTATGACGATTACTCTTTCCATTGGTGTACAGCGTATGGCACACCGTCATGCTATTATTCGACGTTTACCAGCAGTAGAAACTTTGGGATCAGTGACAGTGATCTGTTCTGATAAAACGGGAACATTAACGCGTAATGAAATGACTGTACAGTCAGTAACTACAAGTGCAGAAATTATTGAAGTGACTGGTGTGGGTTATAATCCTCATGGTGGTTTTATTTGTGATGATAAAGAAATAAATATTGATGAGCGGCCAATTCTTTCAGAATTAATGCGTGCATTCTTGTTATGTAATGATGCAACCTTAAGAGAGTCCGTATCTGATAAAACAGTCACTAATGATAAAACAGAGTGGATTATGCAAGGTGATCCAACTGAAGGTGCTTTATCAACTCTTGGTATAAAAGCAGGCTTAGATCCTAAATTCCAACAGGAAATGTGGCCACGCACAGATGTGATTCCCTTTGAGTCAGAGCATCGATTTATGGCAACGCTACATCATAGTCATACAGGAGAGGGTTTTGTTTATATTAAGGGTGCTCCTGAACGTATTCTCGATATGTGTACGATGCAAAGAAGCAATGATGGAAATGTACCAATTGACTCAAAGTATTGGCATTCACAAACACTTGCAATGGCAAGATTGGGTCAAAGAGTTTTGGCTATTGCCTATAAAGCAGCAACTAAAGATCGTAATGAATTAAATTTTTCAGATTTAGAAACAGATCTAATATTGATTGGGATCGTAGGCATGATCGATCCGCCACGAGAAGAAGTGTCAAGATCAATTCAGAAATGCCAATCGGCAGGCATACAAGTGAAAATGATCACAGGGGATCATGCAATTACTGCGGCGGCAATTGGTGCTCAGATGGGAATTGGGGATGGTGATAAAGTACTAAGAGGGCATGAAATTGAAAACATGAGTGATGAGGATTTAAAGAACCAGGTTGAAACTATTGATATTTTTGCTCGTTCCACACCTGAGCATAAATTAAGGCTAGTTAAAGCCATGCAGGCGAATGGTCATGTGGTTGCGATGACTGGTGATGGTGTGAATGATGCTCCTGCATTGAAGCGCGCTGATGTAGGGACGGCGATGGGGCAAAATGGCACTGAAGTGGCTAAAGAGTCTGCAGAAGTCGTGTTGGCAGATGATAATTTTGCTTCCATTGCACATGCTGTTGAAGAAGGGCGCACCGTTTATGATAATCTTAAAAAAGCCATTTTATTTATATTACCAACCAATGGTGGTGAAGCATTAGTCATTATTGCAGCTATTGCCTTTGGTACGATGCTTCCTATTACGCCGGTACAAATACTTTGGGTTAATATGATTACTGCTGTGACATTAGCTCTAGCATTAGCATTTGAACCGGCAGAATCTAATATTATGCTACGTCCTCCTCGTGATTCACACGAGCCTTTGTTAACAGGGCTCTTTATTTGGAGAATCAGTTTTGTTTCATTAATTCTGGTGACGGGTACTTTTGGGTTGTTTCTTTGGGAGTTGGAACAGCAATCAAGTATTGAATTTGCACGTACCGTTGCTGTAAATACTTTAGTAGTATTTGAAATATTTTACTTATTCAACTCTCGATATATTACTGAAAATGTTTTTAATATAAATGGTTTAATTGGTAATCGATATGCATTAATGGCTGTTGGAATTCTGATTGTTTTTCAGCTCATGTTAACTTATCTGTCACCAATGCAAAGTTTGTTTGGTACTGCAGCGATTGATGTGGATGCCTGGTTGCGTATTATATTAGTTGCTTCATCTGTTCTGTTTCTAGTTGAACTTGAGAAGTACATTATTCGTTCTCTAAAGATAGTTTAAAAAGATGCAAATCGATGATAGGTTCAATATTTTATTAATGGATAAAGCCTAGACTATAAATAACCATATTTTTTACATTGTTATGATGTTGTTGTTTGCTTTTTTAGGACTCTTTTTTATTCACTCTCTCCACTCTATTTTTACTCATTTTATTTTTCTGATGTTTTCCTGAGTTTGTTTGTGGAAAACCATAGTATAGATAACCATTTCTTACAATTCTTATTTATTTTCTCTTTGCTATATTAAAAATACAATACATTAATTGTATTGTAAATCATTAATTATAAATGATAACGGGAAGTCATAATAGTAAGGAAGCCGTGTAATGAATAATGATATTTTATTTTTTAAAACTCTGATTCCCTGAATTTTTTTAATTTAAGGGTAATCATAATAATTTTATATTGGCAAAACTATGATCCCAAAAACTATGCTCCCACAAACATTGATATCCCAAGCTATTCTCTCTCAATTTATAAAATACTTAACAGGTTTTTTCCTGGTGTTATTTTCCATAACACTTTATGCGGACAATGAGCTGAGCAATAATTCAGCTGAGTCTGATGATGTAAAAATAAAAAAAATTATATGGACAGGCTGTGGTATTACTAAAAAAGCCTTCATGTCTGATATTGCTTCAGCCTACGAAAAAAAATATGGTGTGACCATTGATTTAAAGGGCGGTGGTGCCACTAAAGGTATCCGTGAGTCGAAGTCTGGCGTGTCACATCTTGGTGGTACCTGCCGTATTCCCTTGCATAATCGTGAAGAAGAAAGCATGTTATTAAAAATGATATTGGTAGCATGGGATGCGCTGGTTGTAATTATACATAAAGATGCTCCAATTGATGATATAACAAAACAGGAAGTCATTGATGTTATGACGGGTAAGCTTCAGTTTTGGCATGAATTATCTGGCTGGAAAGGTGATACAACTAATAGTAAAAAAATTGATATATTTACTCGCTCTTCAAAAATTTCTGGTGTGGGATATACTCTGCGAAAAATATTGTTCAATGATGTTGATTTAGAATTTAGTTCGTCCAAACAATTTCCATCATCTGGTCCGTTAGAAAAAGGAATAGAAAAAGAGCCTAATTCATTTGGTGTGACTGGAATTTCCAGTGCACGAAAAAGAGATGTAAAAGTACTTAATTTAGATGGCATAAAACCTGATTATGAAACCATAAAATCAGGACGTTATTTTATGTATCGTCCTCTATACCTAACCTACACTTCGTTATATAAACTTCCCAAAAATGAAAAGAAAGAAGTAAAACGGTTCTTAAAATTTATTCAAAGTGATGAAGCGGCAAATATCATAAAAGAAAATGGTGTTGTTCCCTTTAAAGAAGGCTTTCATCTAGTTCAACAACGTAAAGATATTTATGGTAATTAATTATTATGATTTGTTTTGGATTGAATAGAGGAAATCCACAATATTAACTCACGGAACCGATAATATTAATTAAGAGAGTCTTTTGTGATAATACTGGCATAAAAAATAACTGGATTAAATTATGAAATTAATTAGCTTATATCTTTTTGTCTCCGCATTATCAGTCATTACTGCAAATTATGCCATGGCCTATATTGTTTAAGAATTTATTTCATTCGAAATTAATCAGTAATATATCTAAAACATAATTAAATAGTTTGTGGGCTTATATGAATCTTTTTAAAAATATCTTTGCATTATTTGGAGTTATTGTTTTTTTAGTGGGGAGTGCTTTTTATATAAAATTTCAAAGTGAACTTTCTCAGTTTGATCCTGATGCAGCTGAAACCTTTACCAATATGTTTAATGGTATTCTGGAGACTCGAAATGCAGCTGAAGCCACCGTTTGGAAATTTCCAGTCAATGAAGATTTAACTGCTGAAGAAGTTGAAGAGACAATGAAGTTTGTTGCCAATGAACATAATATGTCTAACGTTGGCGAATTACCCTTATCAAAAGACATTGGTGCAAAAACAGGCAAAGACTTTCGTTTCGTCAAAATATTCCTTTTCTGTAACTCACTCACAGCTGCTCAGATGCTTGATTATAGTGATGCCTATTCAGCTTATCTTCCTTGTCGAATTACATTGATTGAAGACAAACAGGGTAAGTTATGGCTGTATACTTTAAATATGGATATGATGATCCATGGTGGAAAAAGCCTTCCACCTGCTTTAAAAGAAGAAGCTATGAATGTAAAACGTATTATTCTTGATATTGTTAAACGTGGTGCAGAAGGTGATTTTTAATGACTGAATGAATACTAGAAATAAATTTTATTATTCAGTTACTGCTAAGTCGCCTGGATTAGTTTACTAATCAGAGTCACATACGTTTTCTTCTTACCTTACCTTTGCTTTGAAATGAACCTTTATCTCCAAAGGCTTAATAAATTAACTTTATAAGTCATTGAAAATAAATAAAAATATAAATATTAAAAAAATAAGGCCATTTTTTTTCACTTTTTACTAAACATTTACAAATAATCCTGGATAAA
>JAPHSW010000160.1 GCA_026196615.1 Gammaproteobacteria bacterium
GGGAAAGAACAAAAGGGGCTAAGGGAACTTTTTTACTTTCCTGGCTATTTTATATTCTTGTTGCTTTTGCTGTTAATTTTGCATTTGCATTTTTGGGACCCGACCCAGAAGCATTAATGAATCAAGGACGTATGAGTGAAGGAATGATGTGGGCCATTATTCCAAGTCTGCTCACTATTCCAATTTTATATCCCGTTTTAGCAGGAATTATTTTACTGGGAATTCATCGTGCGGTTGATGCTGATATTAGTGCTGTTTCAGTCTTTAGTCATTATAACAAAGTTATTCCAGTGACAATCTTAACAATTGTCACTGGTCTTTTAACCATGTTAGGCTTTATGTTGCTGGTTCTTCCTGGAATTTATCTGGCAGTTGCTTATATGATGGCAATGGCTTTAATGATTGACCGAGGAATGGGCGTATGGGAAGCACTGGAAACCTCTCGTAAAGCTGTTTCTAAACACTGGTTTAAAATCTTCTTTTTATACTTATTATTAGGCATATTATTTATGGTTGCTTCAATTCCATTGTTTATAGGCTTGATTTGGGTATTACCTCTCGCAGCAATTCTACATGGAGTGTTGTACAAGTATATGTTTGGCGTTGAATCTGTTGAATAACAGATGAGATAAATAGAGGCTTCAGCTTTCATCATTGCTTTGGGAATATGAATGCTGGAGACTATTTTTATTATTATCTTGAATAATGTACAAAAAATGTATACTCTTAATTTATCTCGCTCTTAGTTGACAAAATAGGTTCATTGCTTTGCTGAATTTTTGTTGTCTAAGGACTCTTGTGTTTTTTCTGAATAATATGTTGTGAGGTTTGGTATGTCGGCAGAAATCAGTTATTTATTACCTAAAAATAAGCGTTCAATCTGGACTCCGGAGTTGGAAGTTTTAGATGACTCTGACTCAGATGTTTTGGTTGAAGTGCCAATGCTTGGTTTTATTACTGCAGGTCAACCCATTGAGCGTGTAGAACAGAATGAATCCATTGCCATTCCAGAAACGATGGTCAGTCGTAATACCTATGCTCTCAAAGTACGAGGACATTCTATGATAGATGACAATATTCAAGACGGGGATGTGGTTGTGATTGAGAAAACAGAAAGTGCGACAAATGGTCAGTCTGTTGTCTGTTTGATTAATAATGAGCAAGTGACATTGAAGAAGTTTTATGTCGAAAAGAAGGGGATTCGATTACAGCCTGCTAATCCTGACATGGAACCTATTTTTCTTAAAAATGAAGAAGTTCAGATCTTAGGTGTTGTTTCTGGTGTGGTCAGAACCTTTCACTAATCATTCTTTAATGATTAAATGTTTGTCTCTAGAGTTCAAAGTAAAATAAGTAACGATGATAAATAACCTGACGTGACAGATAAAACGACTCCAACACCTCATAGTATAAAAATACTGACTTATAATATTCATAAAGGTTTTAGTATTGCTAACAGGCGTTTTACTCTGTTTGGTATACGGGAAGCTCTGGAAGAAATTAATCCGGATGTGATCTTTTTACAGGAGCTTCAGGGGGAACATAATAAACGAAGTCATAAAATTAAATCCTGGCCATTAAAGCCTCAAGGCGAGTTTCTGGCTGAAAATCAATGGCCTTTTTCATTATATGCTAAAAATGCTGTCTACAAAAAAGGGCATCATGGCAATGGTATTTTGTGCAAATACCCCATTATCTCCTGGCATAATAAAAACCTCTCCAAAGCTAAATTTGCCAGCCGAAGTTATTTACATGCAAAGATTTTACTACCGAATAAAACAGCATTGAATCTAGTGTGTGTTCACCTGGGCTTGTTTGAAGCAGAAAGGGAAATGCAATTAGATTTGATTGCTCAAGCCATAGAGCAGACAATTCCAGATAATGAGCCGCTTATTATGGCGGGTGATTTTAATGACTGGCGTAAACGTGCTCTTGAACATATGAAAATTGATCTGGGACTCAAAGAGGCCTTTAAGGATTCTTCAGGGCAGCATGCTCGAACTTTTCCCGTATGGCGACCTACGTTGCAGGTTGATAGAATTTACTATCGTGGACTTCATCTGCACGAAGCATTGTCATTCCAACATAAAAGATGGCGTAAGTTATCTGATCACCTGCCCATAGGGGCTGTTTTTCACTGTTCTGAAAAAGACTAAACTTTAAACTTGTTAACCAATTGTTCCAGTGTTTTTGACAATTCTAATAGCTGTTGTCCTGAATCATTGGTTTCCTGAGCTTTTTCTTGAGAAAAATTAGCATGCTCATGAATTTGCTGAATATTTTCATTAATATTTTGAGTAATGACACTTTGCTCTTCAGCCACATCAACAATTTCTTTGTTTTTTAGGGAAATTGTTTCTACGGCATTATCAATATCTGATAAAGCTTGTTCTGCTTCTTTGGCTCCATCAGTGGTTTTGTTGGCTAGTTCAGCACTTTGCTGCATTTTTTCTACGGCAATGGCAGAATTACTTTGTAGTTTTTCAATGATGGTTTGAATCTCAATAGTGGATTCCTGAGTCTTCTGGGATAAGAGTCTGACTTCATCGGCAACAACAGCAAAGCCTCGACCTTGTTCTCCTGCACGTGCGGCTTCAATAGCTGCATTTAAAGCAAGAAGGTTGGTTTGCTCTGCAATTTCTTTAATGGTATGCAATACCTGAGAAATATTTTGGCTGTCATCGACCAGGGCCACTGAAATTTCACTTGCATCATTAACACTTTTAACCAGCGTATTTAACTGCTTTGCGACTTGTTGAGTAATTGTATTGCCTTGTTCAGTATCTTGTTGTGCTTTTTGTACGGCATTTTCAGCGTCTAATGAACAAGATGAGACCTTGTTTGAGCTGACTGATAAGTTTTGCACCACCTCAGAGACGACTTCAATCTTTTTATACTGATTGCTAATGCTGTTTAAAGTTTCACTGGTGATACCATTTAGTTGACTAGATGAGTTTGCAAGATCGTGACTGGCGTTTGAAACATCACCTATGATGGTTTGAAATTCTTTTAATAGGCTATTAATGACACCAGCAGTTCGACCAAACTCATCATGTGTTGTAACATCTATTCGTTGGTTGAGATCTTTTTCATCCTCAATGATGTAGATTGTTTTACGAAACACTTCTAAAGGGTTAATAATAACTTTGCGGAAAATAAAAAACGCAAGAATAATACCAATTATAAAAATAACAGTGTTCAGAACAATTCCTGTCCAAAAAGCATTTTGAATCGCCTGCTCTTCTTCTTCCATTGAATAAGTAATTCGGATTGCACCGATAACAGTATCTTCTGGAACATGGTGGCACAAAAGACAATTAACACCATTGTAGTCTTTGCGAGCTGGGAGTGGTTTTAGAAAATACAAAACAGGTTTATTATCCAGTTCACCCCATTCAATGATTTTTTCACCCCCCATAACTCTTTTATCATAATCATCTACAATGTCGTGCTCTGGGTCTTTACTACTGCCGGGGAGATGTCCTTTGCCATGCAGTACTCGTAGTTCTGTAATATTTTTATTTTGAAGTATTTTTTCTTTTAGTATATTTCTATTGGAAATTGTTCCAGTTAACATCATTGTATTGAGACTATCGAAATAATTGGTTGCAATACCATTCATTTGTTTGATGATGTTTTGTTTTGATTGGTCCGTTTGGTGGGAAGTATAAAACCAATTAGAAATGGACATGGCAATAAGAAAAATAAAGCCCAGTGGTAATACCACTTTAAGACCTACAGAAAATTTAACTTTATTATGATTCATAAATAGATGCCAGATAGTGAGTTAAAATGTTGATAATTCTTATCTATAACAAGTATATCGGTCGTTATTAAAAAACCTAGAGTATTTTTTAATAATTTATCACATTTAATTGGCTACTAAGAGACCTTTTTTTAAATATGACTCGATTTTGATGCCATAAGCGCCATTGGATAATGATTTTTTAATGACATACCGTGTATTGGTAAAAGTAATATCACCTTTCTTTAAATCTATAATACGTTCATTTTTTTCCTGCTTATCCGAACCTAAAACTAGCAGTATTTTGGGTTTAATTCCATCTTCATTATTGGTTTCAATGACAATGCCGACTTCTCCTGTATTCATTTCAACTAAGCTGCCTGGAGCATAAATGCCTATAAAATGAATAAAATGACCTAAGATAGTCTTATCATAAAGGGAATCTTTACATTGGTAAATATGTCGACAGGCATCTAACGTTGTCATTCCTTTGCTATAGGGTTTATCTGATATCATTGAATCGTAAGAATCGAGAATACCAATAATTTTGGCATAATAAGGAATACGCTCTGCTGTAATACCTCTGGGATAACCTGAACCATCCAGCCGTTCATGGTGGCAATAAGCCACATCAACTGCACCAGGGTAGATACCTGATTTAGAAATTAGCAGTTTTTTCCCATAGACGGGGTGTAACTGCATGATTTTAACTTCTTCCTCAGTCAAGTTTTCTTGCTTTAATAAAAGATTTTCTGGGATTCGAACCTTACCAACATCATGAAGCAGACCGCAAACGCCGATATTTTGAAGCTCTAACTCACGAAATCCAAGCTCTCTTCCAAGCGCAATGGCATAGATACAGACTCTTAGTGAATGTTCAGCAGTATAATTATCTTTATTACGTATTTGAGTGAGCCAGACTAAAGCTGAATCATTTCTTAAAATACTATCAACACAGTCATCTACCACTTGATTAACCTGGTGGACATTGAGTTCACCTGTAAGGCGAATGCTATCTAGAATTGCACTTGTTTGAGAGCTGGCATCTCTGTATGCTGAACGGGCTTGATTTAACTCCTGATCAATAGGTACTTTATTAATATAAGTGATTCTTTCTTGTTGCTTACTCTCCTCTGATGGCTCACTGTCTTGCTCAATGTGCCATTTTTGCTTGGCTGCTCGTACATAAACGTATTCACAGGTTTCTTTAAGTGTGTGAAGTTCATCTAAGGTGTTTATTTGAAATCCCTGATAGATGAAATCAGTTTCTTCCCAGGGACGATCCAAACGAGAAACAAACATACCGATTTCAAGTAAATCAACAGAACGCTTTAATTCTATATACTCAGTCGAGGTTGCTTCAGCCATTAATTTAATTCAGCCATTAGTTTCAAATAAATTGGTTTTTAGATAATTATTGAATTAATCTCAGCATAGCAGTTAACGTGGTATAATTCTAATAACTGGTCAACATTTTTAAATCTAGAATGAGTCAGTATTATGGGGGGGTAGGAATTGCTTTGCCCCATTAATCTGATTGACAAGGCTCAATAATCACATTGTTATCTTCTGAGAAACTTCTTAAACAATATTCTGTTCGAGTCTCTAGCAGGGCAAAATATATGCGCCTGACCATTTCATTGGAAAAAGGGATTATTGTAGTGGTTCCTAAATCCATGAGTCAGAGACGGGTGGATAAATTAGTCTCTGAATTTGTTAAAAAAAAGCAAGCATGGCTTAATGAAGCCTATGAAAAATTATTGGCAAGGAAAACTATCAGTCCCGGACTTGATCAATGCCAGTTGCCTGAGAAAATTGAATTATTAGCTCTTGGACAGGTTTTTTCAATTTCATACCAGCCACACACTGAAGTTGATAATTTTTTGCGTAGAGCTAATGAGTCTAAAGACTCTTTATATAAGGCTGAAGGCTTTACATTACACCAAGTTGATGATTTTAAATTGGAAATCAGAGGAGATTTGAGTAATAAAAAGCGAGTGTTTGAATTACTGGAAGTGTTTTTTAAAGATTATGCACGATTCTATCTGAAGCAAAGGCTTGATCAACTCAGTAAAGAGTTCAATTTACCCTATAATCGAGTCACAATAAGAGCACAGAAAACACGTTGGGGTAGTTGCTCTTCAAAAAAGAATATTAACCTTAATTATCGGTTATTATTTATTGAAGATAAATTATTGGATTATATTATACTGCATGAATTGGTTCATACTGTGCATATGAATCATTCAAAGGCGTTTTGGCTTTATTTTGAATCGCTGATGCAGGATGCACGAGTTCGTGATAAAAAAGTTAATCAGATGTCGAAAAAATTACCTTGTTGGATATTTCATTTTCTTGAATAATAAGGCTCAATGAGTGTCCTTATGTTTGTGATCAATGAACTCTTCACTAGTATAGTCTTCATACTCATTGCTAAATTCAGAATCATCACCATTCGCCCAGATGTTTCTGGTTAAAAACCAGACGATGAAGGTCAATCCCAATGCGCCTAAAAAAATAAGTGAATGCATATCAAGAGAATTAAAAAAGCCAGAACTCACTGCGCCAAGAGAAGCAAGGCTTTCTGGAGATTCTTGTTCAATAATGCCTTCTATGCCTTTAATCAGCATGTAGACAGGTAAAGGGATCAGAACTATGGTTAGTTTTTCCAGGACATGACGAATAGCTGGAAATAATTTATTAACTCCAGAATCTGATAGTATTTGACTGACTTTAGGTCTGTCTGTTTTATTAAATACTTCGTGGAATGGACTAATCATTATCTGGTTCCCCCCAGGTTGATTTAACATGAATTATAAAATGTTCTCAAAATATGGCAATACTGGTAGATCCTATTAATTGTTTGTATAGGCTAACTTAAAAGTGTGACAGATGGATGACACAGGATAGAATATTAATTTCAATACTTTTACTGATAATCCTATGTATACTATAAGCATAATTTGTACCAAAAAACTTTTTTATATAAGTGTTTGAAATACAGAAAATATTTTTTTTGGCAAAAAAAAAGAAGAAAAAAATTGCACAAAAAGAAGGCAAATATGTTTGGGAAGGATCTTTTAAGTGCATATTAGAAAACCTATATTGTGTCAGTAAACTCGTTCAGTATTTACCCTATGCTGTGAACTGATGTATAACAATTTTTATTAGGAACCTTAATCAGGACATGGCGATGAAAAAAATAATTGAGCAGACTCAATGTTGGTTAGACAGTGTTATTATTGAGCATAATATTTGTCCTTTTGCGAAAAGAGAAAGGGATAAAGGTAGTATTCGCTTTATTGTTAATGACTCATCTGAAATGAGTGAGACATTAGAGCATCTTGTTAGAGAGTGTGAACATTTGGATGAACATTCAGAGGTTGAAACGTCATTGTTTATTCTTGCTAAGTTAGGTCAGGACTTTAATGATTATCTTGATTTACTTGATATTGCCAATCAATTGTTGATTGAACAAGGATATGAAGGCATTTATCAATTGGCCAGTTTTCATCCCGATTACTGTTTTTCCGGGAGTGATGAAAACGATCCTGCGAACTATACCAATCGCTCACCTTATCCAACTTTGCATATTATTCGAGAAGAAAGTTTGGAAAAAGCTTTGCAGACTTACCCTCAGCCAGAACAAATTCCTGAGCGTAATATCAAGTATTGCCAAAAGCTAGGTTTGGAAAAAATGCAGCAAATGTTAGAACATTGCACAAGTAAGTGCAGATAAATAAATATTCTTAGTGGTTATTTTATCGTTGCTACTGTTACATAATAACTGGTATCCATCCAGGATTGATTGTTATCACATAAATTTTGAATTTCTTTTAGGTGACATTTTTTGAATTCTTCCTGCTTATCTAGAGGTATTTGATTATACAATCCACGATATCCAGCATTCCAAACAATGTCCCACCATTCATTTGATGAATGAATGTTAGATCCAAGAGATACTTCATTAATATCTATCATGTCAAAGTCTGCATCATTGAAAACATTTTTAAGCTGGTCAACGGATGATAAACGAAGCCAGGAAAGAGGAGGAACTTCTTGGCCGAAGGCTTCATATTGTGACAAAAATAAAGATGAGTAAGGTTCAAATGCATCTTGTGTGAAACTACTGATAATAAGCTGACCACCAGGTTTTAGAAGTGTTTTCAAATTTTTTAATGCTGCAACCATATCATCAATAAAGAAAAGACCAAAACTACAGCTAATTGCATCAAAACTTTGTGCTGGATAAGTAAGTGCCTCTAGGTCCTGTTGGTGAAAACAAATGTTTTTTAAGTTATCTCTATCTACTTTCTTTTGAGCCATTTTCAACATTCCTGATGATAAATCAATACCAATGATTTCACTGTGGGGAATTGTCTTCGCTGCATGTAATGCAACAACACCTGTGCCTGTGCAAACATCTAATATTTTAATGTCATTATTTTGTGAGGTGCTTTCATCAGTAGGTATTGATTGCTTTAGAATGTTGACTATTGCTTCTGCTGTATGAGGGAAAAAACTGAGGGCAGAGTGGTCATAACCACTTGCCACAGTATCAAATGTTTGCTCAATCATTTCCTTTCGTTGTGTTGTCATTGTTAATATCCTTATTATTGAAAAAATATTCTCATGGAAGTTTAACACAATGATTTTAATTGGCAGTGGAATTTATTTCTTTATTTATTCAATCAAACTAAATTAGTTTAAAGTGTTACCAGATCTGTGTTTAAATATCGACAATCATACCTTCGCGAGCAAACTCACAATTGCTGAATTTTTGTTGACACCATTTTTCCATTTTTCTTAAGAAATCATCATCGTGTTCAGGGTCATGATGAGTAATAATTAGTTTTTTTACATTGGCTTTTTGAGCCACTTTTATTGCCTGATCATAGCTGCTATGCCCCCAGCCTTTTTTAGTTTTTAATTCCTCACTTGTGTATTGGGCATCATGAACTAATAGATCGGCATTTTTGGCGAGTTGGATGATGTTTTTATCTACTTCTTCGCCATGCTCAATGTCTGTTGAAATAACGACACAACGTCCATCTCGTTCATATCGATAGCTATAGGCACCACCTGGATGATTGTGTTTTGCTGCGGTCATTTTTACAGGGATACCATCAGGAGGCATAAATACTTCACTGTGTTTATCAATAGTTAAAAAATTGAAGGTAGCCCCCATTTCATCCATAGTAATGGGAAAAAATTCGCGTTGCATTTGCATACCAAAAATGTCTTTAAGATTTTCAATTTTTCTGCCCTGACCCAGAGCCAGAATATTAATTTTCATATCTTTTACATAGGCTGGTGCAAAAAAAGGCAAACCTTGAATATGATCCCAATGAAAATGAGAAAAGGCTATGAAAATCTCAGATTGAAGTGATTCCATTGCCATAATGTCTTTTCCTAATTGACGTATTCCAGTACCTGCATCCATTATGCCGATTCTATTGTTATCAGACACCATGATTTGTATGCAGGTAGTATTACCCCCAAATTCACGATATTCATCCCCTGAAACAGAAATAGATCCTCTAACACCATAAAACTTAATACTCAACATAATATTTTGTATACGCCCTTAAAAGATATATTTAACAATATAGTTCATTTATAAGCGTTTGTGTAATGATGGTCTAAATAAAGAGTAAATAGGGTGAGTTGTGTAGGTTATTCACTGACATGGGATATCGAAATCTACATGATAATGCTCATCATGCCTGACCCAGGAAGGTTTTTTTGAAAACTGTATATGTTGTTTTAGATAATCTCCGTATTTTGTATTAAAAAGTAGGTTTTGTAATTTGGGATCAAATATTACTCGCCATAAATCAAAACCGCTTTTCTTTGCTTCTTTATGAAGTGCCATGAGATGAGCTGCCATTGCTTCATAATCGATAGTAAACTCATCGTATTTGCTGTTTTTATCAAATTCAATGTTATAACCAAATTTATTCAAAGGATTGGTTGGTAAATGTACAGATTTACCTGTTGCAAGCATAACGGGTGTCATAAAATCTACGGATAAGCCGTTCCTATGAGTTTTGTGTGGTTTGAATTGACCTCCGTTTTTAAATCCTGTTTCAGCATATTTATAGAGCTTCATTGGTTGTTCGACTTCAAGGTTTGCATAAGCATTGACTATAATGGTTTTTACAGATGAATGTACATATGTACGGCCTGCCATGCGTGCTATATAGCTATAAGCTTCATAATTTTTTCCTCTTTCAGGTAATTGAATGCCATTCTTTAAATAGCCATTAGAGGTTGTTCCATAACAAGTACTTGTTTGGGCAGAGGCAAATATGGGTATGAATAAGATAAAGAGTAGGATGTTTTTCATGAGTGCTTGTTCAATACTAGAAAAGCTGTTTTTTATAACTTTTTATTTAAATATTATTGAGTCATGACTCCCCATGAGTCACACCAGCCTCCAAATGGCTTTACCTTTTTGGTGATTTCTTTCTGTTTATTTATAATGAATTTATAAGTTAACATTTCTGTGATATAAAACTGAACATAGCCTGTTGTATCACCATTTCTAATATCTTCTTCATCGGGTTCAATGAATTCACACTCAGGGAATAGTTCTTCTATTTCACTTATTGTTTTTGTTGGAAGAGGCCAGGTGTCAAAATCAATAATAAATTCAATTTCATGTTGTTTTGAAAAATCAAAGTTATGACTTTCTAAACGTTTAAAAACATCGCCATCAATATCATTAGGCCAATACATAAGTGTGTTCTTTTTATTATTAACGGTTTGTTCACATAAATTACTGAATTTTTAAAATAGTTTGGTTATTTTCTGCAGGTAGTTGATATTCATCTGCACATTTTGTTTTACTGATATTTTCCCAGACTGGGCGACCATAACCATTTACAGTGCATCGAAAGGGATATTTTTCTGCGGCATCACCTTTAAATTGACATGTTGTTGCACCGACAGAATAACGTTTATCATTGTCCCAACAAATGGTACTAATTTCGTCTGAACGAAGCTTTTTATCTATTGCATATACGGAATTAAATAAGCTAATAAATATAATAAATACTAATAATTTCATGATTTTCTCACTAATAAGCTCTTAAATGTTTTCTTTCTGATTTGATTTTTATTTTGCTAGTATACATTGATTTCTCTCTCGTTATGTCGGTGATTACTTACAAAAAGAGTCACTTTATTACTTATTGAAAGAAAAGATGACTTTTATCACAAGTTATTTAGTTGAACCTGAATAATATGGTTTTAAATCGGGAGTAGTTCCTGATTTACCACCATAGGTTTACTCAGAGTGATAAAGTTTCTGATCAAACC
>JAPHSW010000259.1 GCA_026196615.1 Gammaproteobacteria bacterium
AAGTACCTCAAGTAGAATCTATTCAAGCTAAGGACTTACAAAAAGCCATGACTTATTTAAATCAACAACAATTGTTACAACAACAAACGGGTGCAAGTCATTGCGCAGCATGGTATGAAATTCAAAGTGAACGATTATTCTTGTTTGAAGATGTTGGACGTCACAATGCTCTGGATAAATTAATTGGTTTTTTGTATCAACAAAAACAATCTCTTCAGGATGGACTTGTACTGGTCTCTTCAAGAGCCAGTTATGAAATGGTGACCAAAGCCTGCCAGGTTGGTATTTCTCGATTGGCGGCAGTTTCAGCCCCGACCTCATTGGCAGTTAATTTAGCCAGAAAATCTGGCTTGAGACTGGCAGGATTTGTACGGCCAGGTCGTTTAAATATCTATAATTAACTTTTTCTAGTAAGTTGGAATGCTATATGGATGAGTCAAAACAAATGACATCAACAGATACTCTGATTAAGATGATTAATCAAATTGCTAGTAATATGGCACCAGGACGTAATACGCAGGATGCAGCTAGTGCAACGGCTGATCATTTAATACGTTTCTGGGCACGTTCTATGAAGTTTCAACTTATTAGTAACACAAAAAATAATGTCCAACAACTTAATCCCATTGCCGTAAAAGCTATAGAGATATTAAGTAGGCATTACGAAGGTGTACAAGCTGTGTAGTTTATGTTGAGAGGCTAAGTTGTTTATGATATTTAATTTAGTAATTTTTCTATTTTGTAGTTATATTTCTTAATGATTCTGGTTTTGCAATGCCATAGCCTTGCGCATAATCAATGCCCAATTCTTTTATTTTTTCTAAAATCTCAACGGATTCTACATATTCTGCAATGGTCTCTTTATTCATTACCTTACCAATGTCAATAATACTGTTGACCAGAGTTTCATCCACTTTATCGACTAAAATATCTTTAATAAAAGAACCATCAATTTTAATATTATCAATGGGTAGTTTTTTTAAATAGCTAAAGGAACTCATGCCTGTGCCAAAATCATCCAATGAAAAACTAATACCTAATTTTCGTAGACTGTTTATACATTTTAGAGCACCATTTAGATTAGATATAACGGCAGTTTCTGTTATTTCAAAACATAATTTATTGGCTGGAATATTATATTTTTCTATTTGTTGTTTTATGAATTTTAATAAGTTTTTGTCACATAGACTTTGTGCAGAGAGGTTTATAGAGCATTTTTTTAGTTTATTAAGATGTTCTGGATTTTTTTTGAGCCAGATAAAATAATTTTTTATTACCCATTGATCAATGGCTGTCATTAATCCATAACGTTCAGCAGCAGGTAGAAATGAGCCAGGAGGCATTATCTTGTTCTCAGAATCATGTAACCGAATTAATAATTCGTAATATTCCTGCTTTTTGTAATTGGTGTTTTGCACACTAATAATAGGCTGATAGAACAGTTCAAAATGATCGTGCATTAAAGCTTCATGTAATCTGGAAACCCAATGCATTTCATTGGAGCGTAAGGTGAGTTTTTTATCTGATTCGGTATATATTTTAACCTGATTTCTGCCTTGTTCCTTGGCCATATAACAGGCTTGATCTGCTGCACTTAGAAGAGCGTTAATGGTTGTTGATTTATCATTAATCATCACCAACCCTAAACTAACGCCAAGTTTAAATGATTTTTTTGACCAGCTAAATCGAAAGTCTTCTATATCTTGTCGTATTAATTCGGCAATATTTGTTGCATCATTTAAAGAACAATTTTCTAACAATAAGCCAAACTCATCACCACCAATTCTACTTAAAGTATCTCTTTCTCGAACATGATTGGTTAAAACACTACTTAATTGTCGTAATAATTCATCACCTGCTGCATGTCCACAGGTATCATTAACAATTTTAAACTGATCCAGATCCATATAACAAAGGACATGTCTCTTATGCTCTTTAATAGCACTTTGTAATGCATTATTAAGACGAATTTCAAATTCACGTCGATTAACAAGGCCTGTTAATTGATCATAAGTTGCATAATGATGGATTTTTTCCATCATTTTATGTTGTTCACTGATATCTCTGAACAACATGACAGATCCGATAGCGTGATAGCTATCATCACGTAAAATCGAAACAGAGCCGTCTATTTTAATTTGGTTATTATTGGAAGAAATTAATTCTACATTTGATATTCTTACCATACAATCATCTTGTAGTGCTTCAAAAACTGGATGATTGTCATGTTCATTATCCCAGCCTGTTACTGGTATGATTTGCTCTACTGTTTTACCAATTGCATCACGTTTTTTAAATCCCGTTATAAGTTCAGCTGAATTGTTGAAATTAAGTATCTTTCGATTGGTATCCGTAATGACAACAGCATCAGCAATGGCCTCAAGAGTTACTTCAGCTTGTTCTTTTTCAAAACGAGTAAGATTAAGAACTTCTTCAAGTTTTTGCTGCTGTTGTTGTAATTGTTGATGTATTTGAGCATTTTGTATGGCAGCACTTGTTTGATTTGCAATAAGAGTTAATAACTCAAGATCTCTTTGAGTGAAACTATTATTATTTTTTTTTCCAAGTCCTGATAGACCACCAATAATTTTACCATGAGAGATAAGAGGAACCAGAACTGCTGACTCCATTCCTTCTTCCCAAACGGTTTTATTACCAATAGGCAAGTCACTACCACGTCCAAATAAGAGCGCTTTTTGATTGGATAAGACCCAGCCACACATGCCAACACTCAGTGGAAAGGAATGATTGATAATTAATTTTGCATTATCTCCTGATGCTGAAAGGTAATGGTATTCATCTTTTTCAAAGTCGATAATGGGTACAACAAGTGTTTTTGCATCAATGACTTCTTTTGCTGAGTCAGCAACTAACTGTAATAAAATATCTAGATTAAGCTCACTGGAAACATGTTCACCAAGGGCAAGTAATAAATCCATCTCAGAATCGATGGTTTTAAAAAGTTGATGAATTTTTGTTTTTTTTATATGCATGAGTAAAATGTCACTATATTACTGCATTATAGTGACTGTCTCGTGTGTCAATCATATATCGACTGACACCAGCTACTTCAGCTTTAACAATTAAGTCGGTTTCCATATCGCAAGCCATTGCATCAACACAGATTTGACATATTTTAAAGTTAACTCCCAATTGTTCGGCAGATTTTATAAGTTCTGTTAATGATGCCATTCCTTTCTTTTTCATAATTCGTGACAGAACAAAGGGACCGGCTCCCAGAAAGTTTAATTGAGACATTGGTAAATGTTCTGCACCTTGATGATTCAATATTTGTAAAATTTTTTGCCAACCGGTATCGGTTTTTTTATTACGACCAATAGTTCCGGATAGCTTATTAAATGAAAAAAAACGAGACAGTGAAAAATGGCTTCGTGGTTTCTTTAGACAATTAACTCCTTGTAAAATAAACCACATATTCATCTGAGTGCCCATCGCTTGCATACCAACAGCCACTTCAAAAGCTAAGATTGCATGATCCAGGTTACCACTGACAAGCATAATGGTTCCCTTGTCACGATTGATAGTTGGAGTGCTTTCATGTGATTCTTTTGTCGTTTCAGAAGGACTCGTCATTGTTAAACCCTTATAAATATATCTATATGGTTATTTACTTCCTTAACGCTGATAATCTCATATCCTTTTACGTCACAATAATCTCTTATTCCTGATTCAAAGATTGGATCATCACCAGACATTCTTAAAATCATCCCTTTTTCCATTCCTTTAATGGCTAATTCAAGTTCAATCAATGGCATAGGACAACAACTGCCAACACTGGATGCTTCTTTATCAAAATAAGACATAATATTGCTTCGATGGTTATTTTTGTAATAGTTTGAGGATAAGGGATAAAATGATTTTATAATTAAAATATAGCAGTAGAAATATGACTATGCAAGCCTATAAAAGTCACTTTTGATTTCTTAAAAATATCAACGTAATAGAGATTAGTTGTTACAATTAAAACATTATTGTATTTTTTAATTATTATTAAAAACTGTATAATTAATAGGTGTTTATTCAAAAAAAAGTTATAATATGTCGGCTAGAAATCTCTTTGTTGTTTAACAATATATCAATAACATGATGAATTTTTTTAATGTTTTTATATTTACTATCAGTTGATTAGAATATGCTTTTGAAAGAAAATTATTTTATTCCATTTAATGAATCTATTGATTCTTATGAACTGCCTCAACGATTTACATTCCCTTTCTATTACCAGCCACATCCATTGTGTTTAATCGCGGCAAAAGAATTACAGAACTATTTGAAAACACAAACAGAATGGCATCATAATTTTGGTCTGTCAGATGATAAAAATTTCGTGATAGGAAAGATGTTTGGTGTTTTATTAGTTCAAAACAAACAAAATGAAATCGGCTATTTAGCTGCTTTTTCTGGAAAATTGGCGGGTAAGAACCATTTTTCAAAATTTGTTCCTCCTGTCTTTGATTTACTTGAGGATGATGGTTTTTTTAAAATTGGGCAATTGGAAATTAATGAAATAAATGGGCAAATAGAGATTTTAGAAAAAAATCCCCAAATTTTTGAATATGAAATGATTGTTAAGTCTGAAAAAGAGTCTTCTATTTTAAAAATTGAGGAACAAAGAAAATTAATTATCGAAGGACGAAAAAATAGGAAGTATTTAAGAAGTTCGGCTGAAAAAAATATGAATTCTAATGATTTTTTACAGCTTAAAGAACGATTAAGTAAAGAAAGTGTTAATGAAAAAAATCAGTTAAAAAAATTGAAAAAATATTGGGCTAATAGAATTGATATAGCAGAAAAAAATTATAATAGATTTATAGACGAGATAACTGTTTTAAAAAATAAACGTAAAGATCTTTCAGCTATATTACAAAAAAAAATATTTTCACAATACTGCTTTTTAAATTCAAAAGGGATTTCAAAAAGCTTGGGTGATATTTTTATTGAAACGTCTCAACAGACTCCACCTGCCGGTGCTGGCGAGTGTGCTACACCAAAATTATTACAATATGCTTTTAAGTCTGAAATGAAGCCGCTGGCTATGGCTGAATTCTGGTGGGGAGCATCACCTAAATCAGAAGTTAGGAAGCATTTAAATTTTTATCCTGCTTGTCATGGAAAATGTAAACCTATTTTAGGACATATGTTAGAAGGGATTGAAATAGATGATAATCCCCTAATAAATAATTCCTTTGATAATAAAACAATTGATATTATTTATGAAGATGATGTGATGTTGGTGATTAATAAGCCAGCAGAATTTTTATCAGTACCAGGAAAAGATATAGAAGACTCGGTATATCTGAGAATTAAGCAACTTTATCCTAAGGCGACAGGCTCTCTAATTGTACATAGACTTGATATGTCAACATCAGGTTTAATGCTAATTGCATTAACGAAAGAGTCACACAAGAATCTTCAAAAACAGTTTATTAAACGATCTATAAAAAAACGTTATATTGCTTTATTAAATGGTTTGATAACAGAAGAAGAGGGCGTTATAGAATTACCATTACGTGTTGATTTAGACGATAGACCTCGACAATTAGTTTGCTATGAATATGGGAAGTCAGCTAAAACTTTGTGGCGTGTTATTGAGCGAAGAAATAATCAAACAAAAGTTTATTTCTATCCAGAGACTGGACGCACACATCAACTGCGCGTACATTCTGCACACTATAAAGGTTTAAATTCTCCCATAGTCGGTGATGATCTTTATGGCGTTAATGCTAATCGATTACACCTACATGCTGAGTTCATAGAGTTTAAACATCCTGCATCAGGTGAGTTAATGTCTTTTCAAATTGAGGCAGAATTTTAGTTAAAATACTTTTAACTTGATGATATTCACTTCTATTACTACATTTTATGGCTGCCATCACAGAATGGAATTTCTTTCGATTTTCCACATCGGCATAGGTAGAGTTGTTGGTTAGTTTTAGCTGTATACTCATAAGGTTCACTATCTGTATCCCTATGGCTACCATCACAATAGGGTGGTGTTTTTGTTTGACCACATCGACAGATATAAATAGTATCGCCTGACATGATGTCAATAGTCATTGGTTGCCCTTTTGAATACATGAAAACATCTCCTAATACGTTAATTGTTATAATTGTCGTTAAAAAAGCCGAACGATTACATTTAGTCCAGATGTAATAAACTGGACTACTATTTATAAACCTTTAAATCTCAATAAATTTTAATGTCTCTTTAATTCTTCATCTCTATAATGAGGATCAAACCAACATTTAGGTAAAGCTTCACCTGACAAAAATTCAAGTTCAGTTTTTTTGAATTTATCAGGCTCTTGTACTTCTTCACCTTCCTGAAACCGTCCAGTGACTTCATCGTTGTTTAAGTTAATCAGTTCAAGCAAATTGACTACCTCAACCATATGGCCACTTTTTCTTTGTTTTAATAACATGATATTCTCCTCAATTCATATGTTAAAAATTGAAGCACAGTATCATAAATTTATGTGTCATACTAAGATACTGTGCTTATCTCTTGCACCTGTTGTTTCATTAAGGCGACTATGGCATAAATACCGACATGTCTATTGGGTGAAAGATGTTCATCAAGTTGTAATCGTCTAAATAACTCATCAATATCCATGTTTTCTATAACTTCAGCTGTTTTATCTTCTACAAGGTTAATTAAAACAGCTAATACTCCTCTAATGATGCTTGTATCACAATAACCATAGTAATGAAAATGTAGAGGTTTGTTTTCATCATGATAGGCACAAACATAAACTATACTCATACACCCTTTGACATTATTTTTTTTAACCATCAAATGTCTGGGCATTTCTGGTAATTTGTCTCCCAATTCAATGAGATAATTGTAACGTTGCTCCCAGTCACCAAGTAGTTCAAATACATCGACTAAATCATCTAAAGTCATAACAATGCCTTTTATTTAAATGATTTGCTAAAACTGTACATGACTTGTAACCCTTTTATTAATTTTTCAGAGGTATATTCATTAATAATGATTTATAACTAAAATAAACCCAGTGATAGTTTAATATCGTCACTCATAGAGTCTCTACTCCAGACGGGCTCCCAAACTAAACTGACTTTAACATCACTGACACCTTCTATTAATTTAATAACGTCTGAGACTTGTTTGGTTAAAACGTCACCGACAGGACAAGTTGGTGCAGTTAATGTCATTTTGACGACAACTTCCGTACTATGATTGATCTTTATATTGTATATCAGACCTAAATCATAGATATTTACAGGTATTTCAGGATCGCGTACTGTTCGTATTGCAGCAATTACTTTATCTTCAAGTTTTGCATTTGAAGGTATTTTTTCTGTTTTTATCAGTGAACTTCTAGTACTTTTATCGATACTCGAATGATTTTTGTGGAAAAAAATGGTTTTTTTATCCATTAACTTATCCTCTAGTGAAAATCTTGTTTATCTAATGTTAAGACTAATTTTTTTGAAACGTGTTCAGATATTTTTTTCTCATCAATATTTTTAATAATTTCATCTGCAAAGCCAAGGCATAATAATCGGTATGCCGTTGTATTTGATAAACCTCTTGAGCGCATATAAAACAATTGCTCTGGGTCTAGTTGTCCAATTGTTGTACCATGACTGCATTTGACATCATTTGCATAGATTTCAAGCTGTGGTTTAGTGTCTACTTCAGCATCTTGCGTGAGCATTAAGTTATTGTTTTTGAGTTGGGCATCGCTGTGTTGTGCTTGTTTCTCTACGAGTATATGACCGTCAAATACTGAACGTCCTTTGCCATATACAATACTTTTGAAATGTTCTTTACTGACACACGATGGTACATTATGTTGTACATCAATATGAAAATCTGTGATTTGTTGATTTCCTACAACGCAGAATCCATTTATTAGACAGCTGGCATTTTCACCTTGAAAGTCAACATTTATATTTGTTTTTGACCATGCAGAATCAAATGATATAAAACTGCTTTCATAATGGCTGTTTTGTTGTTGTGAAATAGATAGACTACTTAAATGAAAAGCTTTTTGACTATCTTCTTGAACTCGATAATGTTTTAATTTAGCACCTTTATCTAAATGAATATTACTGTGATTATTGTGAAAATATTGATCGTTATTTTCGCCAATGAACCGTTCTATTATTGTTGTTTCTGAACCGACCCCTATTGATATAATGTTTCTGCAATGTGTTGTGATACCATCATTAATCTCATTATCAAAATGATTTAAATTATTTATGTTGAGATATATAATTTCAATTGGTTTATCTATTTTTGTTTGATCACCAATATGAATGACCGCGCCATCATCCATCAATGCCATGTTTAGATCAGAAAATAATTCATTGTTATTAAAATGACTAATACTCTTAATCATTTTTTTTGGTTCTTGATTAATCGCATCACGTAAACAGCCTATATTGGTTTTATCATGTGTTTCAAATGGCGTTGACCATTGAGTTGTGTAACGGCCATTAACAAAAAACAGGCGATGAGTATCCAAAGAAGGAAGTAGGTAGTGGTGGATATGAATTGTATGAAGGTTGATATCACCAGAAGAGAGTTTAAAGTTTTTGTCAAATAATTTATCAATATGATTGTATCGCCATTCTTCCTGCTTTCGAGTTAATGTTGGATATTGCATAACAGCCTGTCGTGCTTTGCTGTGTATTTTATTGAGCAAGATACTATTGCAATTTATATCATGTGACTTAGCTTGTGTGATAATTTTTTGTAACCAGTCTTGTTGTTGTTTTGTCTGGATCATGCGGCAGCTCCGTCAACTATCCAATTGTAACCTTTATCCTCTAGTTCCAATGCCAGTTGTTTATCACCTGATCGTACAATTTTCCCATCAATTAGGACATGCACATAATCAGGCTGTATATAGTCCAGTAGTCGTTGATAATGTGTAATCAAGATAATTGCGCGTTCAGGAGTGCGTAGCATATTGACGCCGTTGGCAATAATACGTAGGGCATCAATATCCAGTCCAGAGTCTGTTTCATCCAGAATGGCAAGTTTTGGTTCAAGTAAAGCCATTTGCAAAATTTCATTGCGCTTTTTTTCACCGCCAGAAAAGCCTTCATTTACATTACGTTTTAGTAACTTTTCATCCAACTTGAGTTGCTTGGCTGTTTGACGTATTAAATTAATCAATTCAAGGCTGTCGTATTCCTTTTCACCCTTGCTGCGTCGAATGGAATTGAGTGATTCACGCATGAATGTCATGTTATTAACCCCTGGTAATTCAACAGGATATTGCATGGCTAAAAACAATCCTTTATGTGCTCGATGTTCTGTATCAAGATCAAGTAAACTTTCATGATTGAGTAAAATATTTCCATTACTGACGACACATTCTTTATGTCCAGCCAATGTATAAGCAAGAGTACTTTTTCCAGAACCGTTCGGTCCCATAATGGCGTGTGTTTCGCCCTTATTTACTTCAAGATTAAGTCCATTGAGTATTTCTTTGCCACTCACAGTCACTGATAAATTTTTTATTGTTAACATGAGATATGTCTCCATTAATCTTGTAAGTGTTATTTATGGTTGTTAACCCACTGCACCTTCTAAAGTAATACTAAGTAATTTTTGGGCTTCCACTGCAAACTCCATGGGTAATTCCTTAAACACTTCTTTGCAGAAACCATTAACGATCATTGATACTGCATCTTCTTCGGATAGTCCTCGTTGCTGGCAATAAAATAATTGTTCATCACTAATTTTAGAGGTCGTTGCCTCATGCTCTACTATTGCACTTGGATTCATTACTTCAATATAGGGAAAAGTGTGTGCACCACATTGATCGCCCAGTAATAACGAATCGCACTGGGTATGATTGCGTGCGTTTTTTGCTCGTTTTGTCATACGAACTAATCCTCGGTAGGTGTTTTGTCCATGACCAACTGATATTCCTTTGGAAACAATAGTGCTTTTGGTATTTGCTCCAATATGTAACATTTTTGTACCAGTATCTGCCTGCTGTTTTCCTCGTGTGACTGCAACTGAATAGAATTCTCCTATGGATTCATCACCTGCTAAAATACAACTGGGGTACTTCCAGGTAATTGCTGAACCTGTTTCAACCTGAGTCCAGGAGATATGTGAACGATTACCTCGACAGGCACCGCGCTTGGTGACAAAATTATAAATCCCACCTTGTCCCTGTTCATCACCTGGATACCAGTTTTGAACAGTAGAATACTTGATATGTGCATCATCCATAGCGACTAGTTCAACGACTGCAGCATGCAATTGATTCTTATCTCTTTTCGGTGCGGTACAGCCTTCCAGGTAACTGACATAACTGCCTTCTTCTGCAATAATGAGTGTCCGTTCGAATTGTCCGGTATTGGCCTCGTTTATTCTAAAATAAGTAGATAATTCCATTGGGCAGTGCACACCTTTTGGAATATAAACAAAGGTGCCATCAGTGAAGACTGCCGCATTGAGACAGGCATAAAAATTATCGGAATAGGGGACGACTGAACCCATGTATTGTTTAACTAAATCAGAGTGTTTTTGAATTGCTTCTGACAGTGAACAAAAGATTACGCCTGCTTTTTCCAGGCTATCACGAAAGGTTGTTGCTACTGAAACACTGTCAAAGACAGCATCTACAGCAATTCCTGATAAAACTTTTTGTTCTTCTAGAGGAATACCGAGCTTGTTATAAGCATCAAGTAATTGTGGATCAACTTCATCCAGACTTTTTGGGCCTTCGCCTGCTTTTCCTGGTGATGAATAATAAGAAATTCCTTGAAAATCAATGTCTGGATACTTTATATGTGCCCATTCAGGATCACTCATCTTCAGCCAACGGCGATAAGCTTTCAGGCGCCATTCTAAGACCCAGGTGGGCTCATTTTTTTTTGCTGATATCTTATGAATGACATCTTCGTTTAATCCAGGTGGTAGAGTATCTGAATCAATTGAGGTTACAAATCCATACTGGTAATCATTATTGATGAGCTCATTAACCGTCTGTTCAGTCGTTTCCTGTATTAAATTCATAATTTGACAGGCTCCAAATAAATACTTGACTAAAATGGTCAGGTATTACTTATTTATACTCCTTTTTGATAGAAACTTCAACTTTTATATTTTTATTTGCTATGAAAAAATTTTAAAAAAATGAGGCATGATTACAGGAAGATTTGACGGGCTTTATGACAGGTGTTAAATTTTTGAGTTAATAATTATCATAAAACAATTATAGACAGATATCAGATTTTTAATTACGTCTATACTAATGACTAAGGCCATTTCGTATTGCAAATTAAGCTCAATAAAATCAGTAAGACTTATCAGAATGCTGGTCAAAAGCATAGAATTCTTAACAATATAAACGTTGAGATTAATAAAGGTGAAGTTATTGCTTTGGTGGGACCTAGCGGCTCAGGAAAAACAACCTTATTGAATCTGATCTCAGGTATTGATGAGCCAGATTCAGGTGAGGTCTTAATCATTGATGAGAGTAATCATTTAAATATTAATGCAATGAGTGATGAGCAAAAAACGTTGTTTCGTCGCCATTCTATTGGGTTTATTTTTCAGTTTTTTAATTTGATACCTACTTTGACCGTTTTAGAAAATATTCAATTCCCTCTGGAACTATGTGATAAATTAGACCAAAACACTAACGATGATATAAGTTTTTTATTACAGCGTTTGTTAATTGATAATAAACGGCATGAATACCCTGAATGTTTGTCTGGAGGAGAACAACAACGAGTGGCAATTGCCCGAGCTATTATTCATCAACCACACATTTTATTAGCTGATGAGCCCACTGGAAATCTGGATGATGAAACTGGACAACAAGTTATGGATATTTTACTTGAGCTTACGAAAGAGCATCAAATGACCATGCTCATTGTGACTCATAATCAAGATGTTGCTGATCGGGCTGATCGCATTTTATCTTTAAAAAATGGGTTTCTTACGGAAAAGTTATCTTGAGAAGTTCAAATAAAACACTCTTGTATCGATCCAGCTGGCGCTATTATTTGAAGCGTCCTCTGCATTTATTTTTTTCTGTTTTTGGGGTTGCCCTTGGTGTAGCACTTGTTGTTGGAATCGATATGGCAAGTCAGAGTGCTCGCCAGGGATTTTCATTGTCGATTCAATCAATTGCGGGAGCAGCCAGTCATCAAATTATAAGTGCTGAACATGTGGTGCCAGAATCTTTATATACACAATTAAGAAATGAACTTGGTCTGAGAAGTGCGACTCCCCTAATCAAACAAACGGTTCAATTTAATATATTAAGTGATGAGGTAGCTACTGGAGTTCAACAGCAAGATCATTCTGTTCAGGTTGATGTACAGTTAATTGGTATTGATCCTTTTAGTGAAACCGAAATACGACCCTGGCAGCAGGGAATGATTGAATCTATACAAGGAGATGGGTTACAACGCTTGTTGACTGATCAAAATGGAATATTGGTAGAAGATAATTTCTTAAATGAGCATGATTTACAAATTGGTGATCAAATCTCCTTAAGCATCACTGATATTGAATACAGACCAGCGCATCAATTTGAGATTATTGGCTCTTTTACAGCACCAGAAGTATATCAAGCACAATTAAAAAACTGGCTTATAAGTGACATTAGTACTGTTCAAGAGATATTAAATTTTAATGATGGTATCAGTCAGATTGACTTACTTCTTGATACTCAAAGTGAATCGAAAGTTGAACAAATAAAACAGCTTTTGCCTGAGGGAGTGCAACTGGTTAAGGTAAATGAACAGGCTCAAGCACTTGCTCGTTTAAGTGAGTCATTTGAATTAAATTTGACGGCCCTAAGTTTATTAGGTCTTCTGGTTGCTATGTTTTTGATCTACAACACGATGATGTTCTCAGTAGTACAACGAAGAGGTTTATTGGCACGAATGCGAATATTAGGCGTTAGTCGTCAGGAACTTTTTCGTTTAATACTAACAGAAGCATTATTGATTGGTATTCTTTCAACAGGAGCTGGTCTCTTAATGGGGATTGGTCTGGCTCATATTTTATTATATTTTGTTACTCGCACCATTAATGATCTTTATTATGTTATTCAGGTGACTCAGTTACACTGGAGCTACCTAATTGTATTTAAAGCATTTTTTCTTGGTGTAGGAGCTACTATTCTTTCAGCCTTAGTACCTGCTCTGGAAGCGGCATATACTCGTCCAGTTATGGCATTACAACGATATAATCTGGAAAGAAAAATAAATCGATGGAGTCGTTGGTTTATTATTCCTGGTTGTTTCAGTGGCTTGCTTGTTTATTTTTTACTTAACCTTCAGGTTGAAGATCAGATGAATGACATGTTTGTTGGTTTTTCCTCTGTTTTTATCTCAATTGCAGCTTTTATTTTTCTGTTGCCATTTTTTAGCCATTATCTACTGATCTTATTGGCTTTTGTTATGAAACGAATATTCAAATTGTCAGGAAAAATTGCAGTGAATAACATTATTCGTTCATTCAGTCGTAGTATTGTTGCTATTGCAGCTTTGGCGGTTTCTGTCTCTTCAGCTCTGGGTATTGGAATTATGGTGGAGAGTTTTCGATTTACGGTTGATGACTGGCTATTGGGGTATCTTAAGGCTGACTATTTCATTGGCTCTGAAAATGATAGTCGATCATCTCAGGTTAAGGGATTAGTTGAACCCTTTGATAAAAAATTATTATCTGATTTGTCCCATCTACCTGGAATTGATTTTATCAGTAGTGATCAAGAGGTTCGCTTTTTTATTGAAGGTCAATATCACTATTTGACAGTGCTTGATATTCCTTTGAAAAGCTTTAGTGCTTTTCATTTGAAAGAAGGTCATACGGTCTCTGCACAAAAGGCATGGCTTGATGAGGATGCCGTTATTATTTCAGAACCTTACGCATATCGACATAAACTGTCAGTGAATGACACGATTTATTTACCTGTCAGCAAGGATTCTTCATCTTTGGGAAAAACATCACTAAAGAAGGCGTTTAAGGTCGTTGGCATATATTATCACTACGGTTCTGAACAAGGTGTAATTACGATGAATCGTGCCACTTACAATCGGCATTGGAATACTAGAAAACTCAATGCACTGGGGCTTTATTTATCAAGTGATGTTTTGCATGATCAAGTACAGCGAAAACAATTCGAAACTCAATTAAAAACATTAATTAGTGGTAAGTCATTACATTTTGTCTCTAAAGAGGACTTGCATAAAAAATCTCTGATTATTTTTGATCGAACTTTTAAAATTACAAATGTGCTTAAATTGCTGGTTATTTTTGTGTCTTTTGTGGGGATTTTGACTGCATTGATGGCAATTGAACTAGAGCGGGGAAGAGAGTTTTCCATACTCCGAGCAACAGGACTTACAGGAAAACAATTATCAAACCTGGTTTATATAGAAACCATAACTATGGGAATTGTAGCAGCATTATTAGCGATGCCAATGGGTATTTTATTGGCCTATTTGTTAATAGAAGTGATTAACTACCGTTCATTTGGCTGGTCCATGCAATTTATTCTGCCCTGGACTGAATTTTTTATAGCTGGAAGTCTGGCTATTTTAGCTTCTGTGTTAGCGGCTATCTACCCTGCATGGCATTTGAGTCGAACCCAGCCTGCTCTTGCCTTAAGGGGAGAGTAGAAAATGAAATTTCCTTGTTATGGATGGTTCGTTTTAATTTTTTTCAGTAATCTTTGTTTTGTTGGGAATTCTTTATCGATGAGTTCTTTATCTATGAAGGGGGTTTTAGGAGAACAAACCGACGATGGGGATGATCATTTTAAGCAGGCAGTAAAACCCAGGGTTTTCAAATTTCCAAGAGATCACCTGGCACATCAGGCATATAAAACAGAATGGTGGTATGTTTCAGGTAATATCAGTACAAAAAATTTGGATAAATCAGATCAGTTACGAGAATTTTCTTATCAATTTACCTTATTTCGTTTTGCTTTATCCCCAGAAAAATTATCGATAGAAAGTTCACAATGGCGTAGTAATAATATCTATATGGCTCATGTTGCGCTCACAGATATTAGTAATCAAAAGATGTATCAACAGGAACGATTTAGTCGAGATGGCTTGTCACTTGCTGGTGCAGAAAAAAAACAAGATGGTCTTCTACAATTTTGGTTGAATGACTGGCAGATGAAGTCGGTGTTAGCAGAACAATTATTTCCTTTACAATTAAACATCCAGAACGATCAATTTGCTTTGAACTTAGAATTGGAAGCTATTAAACCTATTGTTTTACAAGGTGAACAAGGCTTAAGTCAAAAAAGTCACTCCAATGCTTCGTATTATTACTCCTATACTCGTTTGGCAAGTAAGGGGTACATCACCGTTGAAAACAAACAGTATGAAGTATTTGGCAATAGCTGGTTAGATCGAGAGTGGTCAACATCGAGTCTGGGTGAAGATCAACAAGGCTGGGATTGGTTTGCTTTACATCTGGATGATGGCAGTGATTTAATGATCTATCAAATGCGAAAAAAAGATGCTTCACAAGATATTTATTCCAGTGGTACCTTAATTAATACTCAGGGGAAAAGTGAAAAGATAACAGCTGAACAATTTCAGCTTAATGCCAGTGAATTTTGGCAAAGTCCTGTGAGTGGTATTCGTTATCCAATTGTTTGGGAGCTTTTAATACCTGAAAAAAATATTCAACTGATAGTGACAGCTGCTGTTAAACAACAGGAGTGGAGTAAAGCAGAGGGTTTTTCATTTAATTATTGGGAAGGTGGGGTTGAAGTGAAAGGCCTAAAAAATCAAAAAAAAGTCACTGGAAAAGGATATTTGGAAATGACAGGTTATGAACCTGAATAAGTTAAAGAAAAAATTTTTTCTGATTAACTGCTCTTTTTGTGTTAATTCCTACTGATTAAAGCTATGGATATCAGTAAAATATTTATCTTCATCTGAAGATGCTATATAATCGTTTGCTTATTTATTTTTGACGTATGATATTATTTTTAAACACATCAACAGAAGAGTTTATCGCTTATGAGAATATTTTTTAAGATTTTCTTTAAAACACTACGGTTTATTTTAGAACCCTTCATATTATTATGGGATAAATTATCTGTTCCAAAAGGTGTTGAACGTAGTCAAGAAGAACAAGAAAAAATTGATCAAAAAACTCAGAACCTGTCTTTATACCAATTTAACTCTTGTCCATTTTGTATTAAGGTCAGACGTCAGGTAAAACGCCAATCCTTAAACATTCCTCTACTGGACGCCCAACATAATCAGCAACATCGTGAAGAATTGTTAAAGGGTGGGGGAGAAGTGAAAGTACCCTGCTTAAAACTGGTTAGTGATACTGGTGAAGTGAGTTGGATGTACGAATCAAACGATATTATCCAATACTTGAAAGATAATTTTAGCGGATAGAATTTCATGAGTTATTGAGAAAAATGTCCCACCACTTAGTTGTTTCTATTTCACCTTTTTCTCGTAGCTTGCTTAACTCATCTCGATTTAATAAAAAAGAGTTTTTTTATTAAGCAAGCTGTAGTACCTGTCTTTAAAAATGATTTTTCTATATTATCTTAGTTAAATATAAAGCGAATACTTGTATGTAATGCTGAAATCTTATGAGGCTTTATATGTTTTTTTGATACATAGTCACGCTTATAATGATGACCGTGATGTTTAGCATAATGTTTATTGTATCGATGATTATGTTTTGAGTATTTATAATTGTGATGTTGATAGTGTTTGTTATGATGTCTTTCATCATGATGGCTATAGTCTCTATAATGTTTTTTGAAATGAGATTTGTAACCAGACTTATGATTTTTGTATTTAAAATGACCATCATTATACCCATGTTCGTGTGCCATACTTATTGTTGGAATAGTCAGTATAGATAGACTAATAATAGCAGCTGATAGTATTTTTTTAATTGAAATATTCATGAAAAATCTCCTTAGTAAGAAATAATTATTCAGACTCTTTCTGAATTAATTCCACTTTACATGCTACTGGATGAATCAATCCTGAATACACAAGGCATAATACTTTTATTTGTTATTAAAACTGTTAACACTTGTAAAATAATTGAAATTATATTTGATTAATTTTTGTACCATATTATTTTTTTATTTCTGTTAAACTATTATTTTTGAAAACTCATCTTCTGAAAATTAGATCATTTTAAGAAAATCTATATCTTTTTTTATATTGATATTTTTGGAATAATTTATGAATTTATCAGAAACAACAATTGACATAATTGTGATTGGTGGTGGATCTGTTGATACGATGAATGCGTTATTGTTGAATGAAAAAGGTTATAATAAGGTTTGTTTTTTTTAAAATGACACTATGCCAGAAGGCAGGATTAACTAAGATGAAATATGTAAAGCTAGGTCAAAGTGGTATTAATGTTTCACAAATATGTTTGGGTAGTATGACATGGGGTACTCAAAATAATCAACAGGATGCAGATGAGCAGATTGATTTTGCCTTGTCCAGTGGGATTAATTTTATTGATACCGCAGAAATGTATGCTGTTCCACCTTCTGCTGAAACCTATGGGAAGACCGAAACAATTATAGGAAATTGGTTAGCAAAAAATCCTGAACGTCGAAAGGAATTTGTTTTAGCTTCCAAAATAGCGGGTAATGGTTTGCCCTGGATTCGTGATGGTCGTGATATTACAGGTGAAGCAATATTGAGTTCAGTTGATGCGTCACTAAAGCGTTTACAAACAGACTATATTGATCTTTATCAATTGCATTGGCCTAATCGAACATCTCCTCACTTTTCTAAACATTGGCCTGGAATGATCTCATTCAATGATGTGAATACAAAGCAACATTCAGATCAAATGCTGGAGATTCTTCAGGCTTTGGATAGTTGTGTCAAGGCTGGAAAAATACGCTACTGCGGTTTATCAGATGATACCCCTTGGGGTATCAATGAATTCATTCGTTTAAGTGAAAAACATGATCTGCCAAGAATCGTATCCATACAAAATGAGTTTAATTTATTGCATACAAAAGACTGGCCATATCTCATTGAAAATTGTGTTCATTCAGAAGTCGCCTATTTGCCATGGTCACCTCTGGCGGGTGGAGTTTTGAGTGGGAAATATTTAAATGGTGCCCGACCAAAAGGCAGTCGATGGAGTAAAGCGCAGCGTAATGGCCTGTTTCGAGATAATGATACGGTTAATAATGCAGTCAAGGAATATTATCAGGTTGCTGAAAAACATGACTTAACTCCTGCTCAGTTAGCATTAGCATGGTGTGCTCAGGTTGATGGTGTGAGTTCAACAATTATTGGGGCAACCAATATCACTCAATTAAAAGAGGATATGGCTGCTTTTGATAAAACACTATCAGAGGCTGCTCTAGATGATATCAATTCAGTTTTACGACAATATCCTTCACCATTTTAGAAGTTGTTACGTTATTACTCTAAAACAGGGCAAATGTACCACTTAATCGATTAGAGAAAAATGATGAAATTCAGTTGTTTGATAACTCTGCAATGAACTCAACCAAATAATCCCAAAATTTTTCAACACTTTTGATGTTTACTTGTTCTCGTGGTGAATGTGCTCCGGTTATAGTGGGGCCAAAGGAGAGCATATCGCAATCAGGATATTTTCCAGAGAGTAAACCGCATTCCAAACCTGCATGAATTACTTGAATCACGGCTTTTTTATCAAAAAGTCTCTGGTATAGTGCTAAACCTTGCTTTAAAAGTTGACTGTCATTGTTTGGTTGCCAACCAGGATAAGCACCATTTATTTCGACGTTCAAATTAAATAGCTGTTGATATTGTGCGATTCTAATTGCGTGTGCATCACGCTCATCATCACTGGCGCTACGGCATAAGTTTTCAATAATAAGAGTCTGGCCAGCTTCCAGATTAATGACACCAAGATTATTAGAGCTTTCAACAACGCCTGGTAATACATCAGAGTTTTTAATCACACCATTGGGATGAGAGGCAAAAAGACTCAACAAGTTCTGACTTTGTTTTATGGATAAAACAGAATGATTATCAGAATTTGATTTTATAGCGGTGAAGGTAAGATTGGGTTCACTAGTACAATAAAGCTGGCTCAACTGTTTATGACGTGTGTTTGTCCATTGAATAACTGCATCAGCATCTGATGTGAAAATACTAACAAAGGCTTCACGTGGTATCGCGTTACGTAAGGTTCCACCGTTAATACTGTGAAGTTGAAAATCAAATTGTTGACTCAAGTTTAAAAGTTCTTGAAATAAAATAATATTGGCATTGGCTCGGTTCAAGTGAATATCAACGCCAGAATGACCACCTAAGAGCCCTGTCAAACTGAGTTTAACTTGTTCTTTTGTCACCTCAGCTTGTTGCCATTGACATTCTAATGATGAATTAATATCAACACCGCCTGCACAACCAATATAAATTTCTCCTTCTTCTTCAGTATCCAGATTCAAAAGTTGTTTGGCTTTTAACCAGTTTTTCTGTAGGCCAAAAGCTCCTCCCATGCCGGCTTCTTCATCCACAGTAAATAATAGCTCAAGAGGGCCATGGATGACTGAGTGATCACTCATCAATGCAAGCATTGCAGCACAACCTATACCATTATCAGCACCTAATGTCGTCCCTGTTGCTGTTACCCAGCCATCGACTATTTGAAGTTGTAAGGGATCTTTCATAAAATCATGAGGAGTGTCACTATTAGCTTGTGCAACCATATCAACATGACTTTGTAAGGCGATGACAGGGGATTTTTCAAAGCCTTTTGATGCAGGAACTCTTAATAAAATATTACCAATATCATCTTGCTCGATTTTGGCATGAAAAAGTTCACCTTGCTGGCGTATATAAGAAATAATAGCTTGTTCATGTTTACTGGGGCGAGGGATGAGACAAAATTGGGAAAAATGTTCCCATAATGCCTTAGGGTTTAACTGATTTATCAAAATATTCTCCATAAAATTAATCTCATAATACTATTTTATGGAGTGTCACAAAAGAGTGTTGTTTAACAATCAATGAAACCCTAAGATTTTTGTCTACTAGTAAGATTTATTCTTCTTTCTCATCTTTCTTTTTTCAGAACGTTGTTTTTTTATTTCATCAAATTTTTCCATTTGTTCTCCTGTTAATACCTGGCTTAATTTTTCTCTGGTGGCTTCTTTATGCTTGGCTCGCCATTCTTTTGCAGCTTCTTTCTGCTCTTTCATAATGCCTTGAAACTGTTCTTGTTGTTCAGTAGTCAAGTTTAATTCTTGCATCATTCGTTGACCACGCTCTTGATTGTAGGAGCCAGCAGCAAAGCTGATAGATGATAGTGATAATAAAGCCAGACCGATGAGTGCTGTATTGATTTTATTTGACATAATTTATATCCTTTAAGTCATTGTTGAAATTTTTTCTTTTAGCTTGATGAATAGTTTATCGCTCAATTGAGTAGTGAATAGGGAGCAAATATGGAGAAAATGTGAAGTTTTTATACAAACACTCTTTTTGAATCTTTTTTGAAGAAAAAAAGGTTATTATTAAACACACACTTAATGTATTGAGATAGATCTGTAAAATGACTTTTAAAATTTGGCACAAATTGGCTCTGATTTTAATTCTAACAATTACTATTGCGGTGGTGATTAGTACGGTTTTATCCCAAAGAAGCTTTAAAAAAAGTTTTCTTGAATACATAGAGCAACAACAACAGCGTCAGCTCGAAAATCTTGCACAGAATCTTTTGAATCGATATGAAGAGGAAGGTAATTGGGCTTTTATTCGTGATAAAAAGAGAGTCTGGTTTTTTTACCAGCGTCTGAAACCGGAGCAGCGTAAAAGAGATCGAGCCAGAAATGAAAACTGGCAACAGAGACAAGCTAGAAAGCAAGAGGAGTTTGACTCAAGACAAGAGCGAAATCTTATCAGAGCATTACCTGTAGGTCAGAACGGTAAAAAATTTAATAAAGTAAGGAATAAAATTGCTTTACTGGATGAAAATAAAAAACTTATTGTAGGTGCATTGTTATCTAAAGAAAATACTGAATACTATCCATTAAAAAGTAATGGACATATTGTTGCATATATTCAACGAGTAAAATTCATGGGAATTACAGATCAACTGGATAAAATCTTTGCGAATAAGCAAGAACAAGCATTTCTCTTTAACACTATGAGTACATTATTTATTTCTGTGTTAGTTGCTTTATTTATCTCGATTTATTTTAGAAAGCGTTTACATGTTTTAACGCACTTTGCTGAAGAATTGACTTCTGGACATTATCAGGAAAGAGTAGATATAAAACAAAAAGATGAACTAGGTCAATTAGGGATGGATTTTAATGTTTTGGCCAGGACCTTACAAAAGAATCAACAATCTCAACAACAATGGATTGCTGATATATCCCATGAACTAAGAACTCCTTTAGCAATATTGAAGGGTGAATTACAAGCATTAGATGATGGTATTCGGCCGCTGAATCAAGATGCTGTTAATTCACTAAAACAAGAAACAGATCGATTGGGTAAACTGGTTGAAGATATTTATCAATTGTCAGTAGCTGATATGGGAGCTTTGAAATATGATAAAAAGCCTTTTGTTTTTTCTGAATTATTTATAGAAATTAATGATAACTTTAGTTCGCTTTTTAAACAGAAAGAACTGAAACTGACGATTGATTGTGATTTTACTGATGCTTTTTTATTTAATGGTGACAAACTACGATTGCATCAACTGATGAGTAATTTATTACAGAATTCATTACATTATACTAATTCTGGTGGTCAGGTTATTATCCAATGTCTACAAAATGAAAAATCTATAAAAATATTAATTTCAGATTCTGAACCTGGTGTAGAGCCAGAAAAAATCACTCAGATATTTGATCGCTTATTTCGTGTTGAAAGTTCGCGCTCTCGCTCAAAAGGAGGAGCAGGATTAGGCTTGGCAATTGCTAAACAAATCGTACTAGCACATCAGGGTGATATTTATGCGCAACCATCTGAATTAGGTGGTATTACTATCTCTATGGTTTTTCCCGTGTAGAACAAGCCAATTAATATTTATAAAATGACTTAACTTAAATTAACAATAACCACAGTTCTTATGCCAAAAAAAATACTGATCATTGAAGATGAGATTAAAATTAATCAACTATTAGTGGATTACTTTCAAGCCAGTCAATTTGAGACACACTCTCTTTATGACGGACTGTCTGTGATTGAATGGGTGAAAGAGAATACTCCAGATCTTATTTTGTTGGATCTTATGTTGCCGGGTAAAGATGGTATTGATCTTTGTAAAGAAATTCGTTTGTTTTCAAATGTACCAATTATTATGATTACTGCGAGAAGAGATGATATTGATCGTATTTTGGGGCTTGAAATTGGTGCTGATGATTATATTTGTAAGCCATTTAATCCACGTGAAGTAGTTACTCGGGTAAAAGTTATTTTTCGTCGAATGTCATTGATTGAAAGTCAGGCGTTAGAAAGCCAGAACTTAAAAAAAAGTGATTTAGAAAATATTGAAGAACTTACCTCAATAAAATTAGATAATGAAAAGTATCTTGCAAGTTTTAATGAGCATCGACTTGATTTGACTCCTGTCGAATTTAGACTTTTACAAACTTTGTATAGTATTCCTGGAAAAGTATTTTCTCGTGATCAATTAATGAATAATTTGTATCAGGATAATCGTATTGTTACTGACAGAACAGTGGATAGTCATATAAAAAATTTGAGAAAAAAATTCCAGCAGGTGGGATGTTCTGATGAAATTATCTATTCAGTTTATGGTGTTGGTTATAAGCTTGAGTTTTAATCACTTAAAAATTTACTGACCTATTAAACTGAAATTGATTATCTTATAAATTATTTAAAGAAATCCCATTTTGTATCAGCCATGAACGATCAAGTTCCCAAATAATTTTAACGATCTCTGGATTGGATTTTACAGTGTTTTCTACTTGTGTTTGGACCATAGCGAGTTGTTTTTGTGCCTTTTGATATTCTTCTGAAAGTAATGATTTATTCTTGAGAGATGGAAAAATGATTTGGATGACTTTCCCACAGGGCAATTCGGTTGAAATTGGTGAATTTAAAGTAGCAACGCCATTTGTTATACGTAACACTTTAAATTGATAAGGAAAATTTTTAATCTCAGCAATTGACTGAAGTTGCTTATTCATTGTCCTGACATTAGATGGTTCATATAAGAAAAGGATTGCAAGCCCAAGACATATAAACCCTAAAACTGATGCGTATATCTTAGTGCCCTGATCCATAATTTCTTTCCAATAAACTAATGATTCACAAAAAACATTAGTTTATTGGATTAATAATTAAATTTATGTGATTTTTATTACTAAGTGAGGATGAAACTTAATACCTATCTCTATAATACATAATTTCAATATGAGTGTGAATTAAAGGTTTTTTAGAATATTTCGTTACTTTATAAAGAGAATATTCGATATATATCAATGTCGACGTTTATTTATAGACTATAATTATATGATAAATAAATTTTTTGGATGCTCAAGTGAAAATATTACCTAATAAAATTAAACATAAGCTTATATTGTTGTTTAGCCTTCTTGTTCTAATGTTGGTTATAAATACTTCCTATGTCAGTTATAACGTTTATTGGAAAAATACTCAAAGCTCAGAGCATTTATCGCTGGCAAACAAGATGTCAGATTTTCTATTAAAAGCAGCTGCTCATCAGGCAGTAGAACGTGGTATTTCAAATGCATTGATCTCAAAAGCCAACAATAAAGAGGCTATTCCAGAAGGTTTACGTACTAAAATCAAGATACAACGTGAAAAAGGAGATGAATCTTTAGAAAAAGGTTTACAGCTTGCTCATCAAGTGATAGATATTGGCGTTGTTAGTCCTTTATTTTCAAAAGTAATTGATAACATGGAAGATATCCGGAGTCGTTTTTTACAATTCAGAGATAAAATCGATCAGCTCAGATCGGATGTGAAGCCATCAATAAAAAATAATGAATGGCTTAAAACAGCCACAGACTTAATTAATATTGAAGCTGAGATCCGTTTAACCGTATTTATTAATGATAATGATAATGAGTTGGGGATAATTAATGGGCTTGTTTTCAAACAAGCTGTGTGGATGGCTTCTGAGTATGCTGGATTGGAACGAGCACAATTGGGAGCTGTTTTATCTGTAAAAGAACCGATGCCTCTTGATACATTTTTAAAGTTAGAGGCTTATCGTTCAATTGTTGATATAAATTTAAACTTGTTGAAAGAGGGAGCAGAAAGGATTTTTACCCGTCACCATCAACAATCAGATCGCATAAAAAGTGATCTTTATTCACAAAAACTAACACAGATGCAATCAATATTCGGTCAGGAATTTCAACAAATTCGAGAGAGTATTTATGCAGCCAAGGATACAGGTCAATATCCCTATACTAGCAGTGAATGGATAGAACATTCGACACGTGCGATTAATAGCATTTTAGCCCTTAATGATGCTATTAGTTCTGATACTTTAATGCATGCTGAAATTAATCAGTCTGAAAATTATGCTCTATTATGGAAATCATGCAGTTTAATTGTTGTTTCCGTCATACTTGGTATTTTTGGTTTTTTTATTGTTCAAAACATAGTGAATCGTTTAAGTCAGATTGAATATACAATCGTACAGTCTCAAACCAATAATGACTTAACTTTGAGAGTTGATGATGACAAAGATGATGAATTAAGTCATATTGCGAAAGCTTATAATTCAATGCTGGAAAAATTTCATCAACTGATACTCAATGTGACTCAATCTGTTATCACCATTAAAAAGGATTCGGAAGAAATGGGCTTGGTGACCGATTTGTCAAATGATGCCGCCAAACTTCAAAAAGCGAGTACTGAGAAGTTAAATGAAGCCATGCGCCATATAAGAAATACTGTGAATACGGTAACAGACAATTCCGTTTTAGCGGCTAAACAGGCAAAAGATGCCAATAATTCTGCTCTTGAAGGTAAGCAGGCTGTAAATAACTCAATTGAAAGTATTAATACCCTTGCTAATGATGTTAGACGTTCAGCAGAGGTTATTAAAACACTGGAGCAGGATAGTGAGAGTATCAGTCAAGTTCTTTCGGTTATTAAAGATGTTGCTGAACAAACAAACCTGCTTGCACTTAATGCTGCTATTGAGGCTGCACGTGCAGGGGAACAGGGGAGAGGCTTTGCTGTAGTTGCTGATGAAGTTAGAACTTTGGCACAAAGAACTCAAGGGGCGACTATTGATATTCAACAGAGTATTGATAAACTCCATAGTTCATCGGCGGAATCGGTTTTAGCGATTGAGAATAGTCTTCCAAATGCTGAAATAAGTGTGGCTAAAACACAGGTGGTTGCAGATGTCTTGGATCAGGTGGTTCATTCAGTAACTGTGATCAGCGGTATGAATGATGATATTTCAACGAATACCCAAGGTGAGTCACTCGAAGTGAAAGATCTGGAAGATAGTGTTGCTCAGAGTATACATGTGATTGATTTGCTCAATGATGGAGCAAACCATATTCATGAAGCGGGTGAAGATTTGCATAAATTGGCAGTTGAATTGGACGAACAAATTAAACAATTTAAAATTTAGAGCTATGAAATAAAAATTACTGTACATTACAATTGAATAAGCTCTTTCTTTTGCTGTAAAATCGAATATGAAATAGAGAAAAAGCATTTTATAATTCCTTGCTTTTTTTCTATCAATACTGTAAATCTATATGTACTAAAACACAAAATTAGACTCATTAGGGAAGATATGTGTTTAATTAAAAAAACATTAATTAAGGATGCAAGCCTGTAAGTATGCAACACTCTGTTTTATATAATAAAAAAAACAACTCTAAGTCATCCAGTACTCCTGCTGTTGCTGAAATTATCAAAATGAAAAGCCGTGTTGAATATCTGAATGAAACAATGAATCATTGGGTTTCAAATCAGATGGTACTGTTTAACCTGTCTTTATCTGAGCTCATTGTTTCTAAAATCGATAGTAGTACTGATGAAAGCGAGCGAAAATTTTTTCAACAGTTAAAAAAACAGTCCAGTGAAAAACAAGCTAAATTGATAAAACTTTATGAGAGTAAAATTAAGGCCTGTTTTGAGAAAAATAATAAAATTGACTTAATCAATTTTGATGATCTGGACGGTCTTGATGATGAGTCATTGGAAAAATTAATAGCCATTGATACACATATTAGTAAATTACAATTAGACAATGAAAAACAGCTGACTGAATTTGAAGCTAATTTATTTTTCTTCTTTAAACAAAATGGCTGCCAACTTGTTCATAACCCAATTCATCCTGCAATGATTTTTAGTGCTTTTTATGAAGCTATTGAATGGTATACCGGTGATGATACTTCTAATGAGCTTCTTTCATTGTACCAGATGTTTTTTCTTCAATTGAAACACAACCTACCACTCATTTTAAAGACACTCAATGAGTATATTCTTTATGGAAATCCCATTACGCTCACCAGACTAGATAAGAAACTAATGACAAATTCTGATGATTTAAAAGAAACACATATTAAGGCGGACAAACCTTTCAAGTCAAAAATTGATGACTCCAAAATAGGTCCTATTGTGAGTGAAAATGAATCTCATGAGTCAATTACTGGTAAGACAGAAGAACAGATAGCCGCAAATGATGCTGAAACAGATGATAGTGTGATAGAAAAATCCGGTGAAGCAATTAAGCTTTCAATGGAATCTCAAGAAGAAGATAGAATGTTAATGATTCATAATGAAATGTATTCATCAACCTCTCAGAATGAGCTCCCTCATGAAATCGAACATTTTTTAGAGAATGTTTGGAAAAAAGTCATGCTTAATATTGATGAGAAACACACGAGTAAAAGTGAAAAGTGGGATAGTGCAATGACCTTTGTCGACTTTCTCACCTGGAGTTATTCGATAAAAAATACAGTAGAAGAACAGCATGAAATAAAGGAAGCTTTGCCAGGAGTTATACAAATTATTCATTTTTATAGCACCCATTTTAAGTATCCTCAAAAGAAAAAAAACGAACTTATTAATTTGCTTACAACAAAATACGAGCTATCAATGAAAAGTAAGGCAATGAGTTAGAATAACACTCTTAGAATGCTTCACTATTTGAAATAGAATTAATCCACAGCTCCTGTGGATAACTTTGTTAATAACTTTGAATAACCTCATTAGAACAAGGTAGCTATTACGCTACCTATAATTTGTATGTTTTTTGTTCAGTTAAAAATTCCATATATAAATTCTTTTTAAAAACAATATTTTAAAAAAAAATTAAAAATAACTATTGACTTAGATGATATAGGGCAAATACTTAATTTTGATATTTTAAGATGAAATTTTATCAAAGTGGATAAGATTTATAAAACAGCAAGTTAGTGATAATTTTTAAGGTAATAAGTGGATATTTTTATGTCAACTTATCCTTCAATTTTATATTAGGAAGTGCCTTTATATTCAATCTTTTTCTTGTAATATTTCACCATATTATTTCTGCTCTAAACTTACAGATTTCATAATAATTATGCTTCAACTGATTGATAGGATTTGTTTTTTTAATAATTAATATTGATAAATTCTATTATCTTTCCTATTCTTTATATAACTGGTTGTTTATATGAGTGATTATTCTTATGGAAGCAAGTAATAAAGTAAGCCCTGAACTTAAAACATCCTCAGAAGACATTGTGCTTTCTGAGGCAGAGTTAGCTGAACAGCGTGCGCAATATAAAAGAATTGCGATGCGCATGTTAAAAGCAATTGTTAAAAGTATTCCAGCCTTAGTTCCATCGCTGAAAATTAAGGCAGATGGTCTTATGGTTAATAATGAAGTAAAAATGCCTTTGCTCAATGAGTATGAAGGTTGTATTCTTCCTTCTTATGTCGTCATCAAAGGAGATAAAGAACGGACACTTTATTTTTGTATTATGAAAGAACAACTCTATGAACTAATAAAGGAAATTTTGGTAAAGGATATTGAGGTAAGAGAAGCATTAACCAAACATACTGTTAGTATTCAATTTGCTTGTCCTGACATTAACCTGGGTTTATATTTTAAAAAGAAATATGAAGGTCTGTTCAAGGGTAAAAAAACGCATATTTATCAATTTAAGATGAGTGAAAATGACAATATAACTCAACATTAATTGCTAAGAAAATTAAATTATGGATAAATCAATAGGAAATAAACAAGAAAGGATTAAACCCTACAACTAATTTTTTCCGATGAGGATAATTTTATCCTGCTTTCGTTTTTAGCTAGTTGTAGGGCGATTACTTCTTTTAATAGGTGGCTAACCATATCTAACGTACCCGGTAAACGTTACCTGTCACACCTGTTATATCAATAAACTTATATTGGCCGGTTAGTCTATTGCGGAAACCTCAGGTAAGAAGTATGATTTAACGGTATCATTATAATTGAGTAATAGTAATTAGGGTTATTGCTGATTTTTTACGTAAATCTTAGCGTTTTTTTCGAGTGATTCTAGGGTGATATTTCTAAAGTCTTTGAAATATCAATGAAATTTTAGAATGGTGTGATTGAACAATTTATAGCTTTATTTCATCTGCACTGGCATAGCGAGTTAACATGATGTGGGTGGGAGTTTTGAATATTGCAATTTCAAGACGATTGCATACATCACCAAAACGATCTTCATTTTTCATAATCCACTCAAATTCAGCAGCATGTTCACTGAGACTTATCTCTATCTGTTTTTCTTTGCTATTCAATAAGTGATTTAAATGATTTCGTAGTAAATAGGATGTTTGTGTTGACTGAGCTCTTAATAGAGGAAATATCTCTTGTCGTTCACTTTTGATACCATTAATGGTTTGATACGCATAGTACTTTGTGTTCTCATCCTCATTATTTGTTTGGCGAATGGTTGATAAGCTGGGTAAACGACCATGGATAATAAAATCCTGCATACTGATGGTTTCACAATTGACATCACAGCCAAAGGTGAGTGGTGTATCATGAATGAAATTTGAAATACCTTCATTATCAACTTCAATACGACCAATATATACTGGTGAGTCATCATGTAAAATGAGTTTTGGGTTATCAGTGTTATCAAAGTGCATATGTGGGATATCGTATGTTTTATTGGTTCCACTAAAAAATTTCAAGATTTTTTTGTGATAATATTCCATCATTGTTTGGCGCAGATTGGTTAGCTCACTCATACTGTTTTACACTTCAATTTTCTAAATACTTTGTCGATTAAATACAGGTTTAAATTATCTTTCGAATTATCTGTTAAATTATAGTTCAGCAGCATCTTTTATGATAGCTCATTTCATATTGGCAGCTTAATAACATCTTCAAAAGCTAATAAACGATTGTTTTTATCAATGCAGATGAGTTCTACAATACCAGTAATTGATGGTTTCGATGCGTCTTTCTTCCAGATATCCTGATTGAGGATAGCACGGTATGGACTGTCCATTTTAAAGGTTGTACGGACATCAAGTTGATCACCAAAGACTGCTGCATCTGTATATTTTACATTGACAGAATAAACTGCAAATCCAATTTGTTGCTCTTCCCATAACTTAATTAAAACATCGATTCCTAAAACATCTTCTCTTGCTCTCTCCATATATTTAAGGTAATTAGCATAATAAACGACACCTGAATGATCAGTATCTTCATAATAAACCCGGACAGGGAAGTGATGTGGTTCCATTAAAAATAATCCTTTGTTGATGACTGGAAAGAAGCGATGAAATTGTACATTATCATCTCTAATATCTGCAAATGTAAGATTCTAATGAATAACTATTCATTAGAATAATGATGAGAATCTAACAAAAAATTTATTTTTGAACTATTCTTTTTTTACCTATCTATTTATTATCACTGGGACAAATAATGATTTTTGATGATTATCTTAAAATAATGGTGGAAAAAGACGGTTCTGATATTTTTATGAGTACAGGAGCACCAATCAGCGCTAAAATTCACGGTCGCCTGGTGCCTTTAACTGATGAGCCACTGACCGTAGATGAAGCGAAAGAAGTGGCCTATGACTTAATGGATGATGAACAAATTAAGGCTTTTGAGCATAAGCCTGAAATGAATCTGGCAATATCACGTAAGGGCATTGGACGTTTTAGAGTTAATATCTTTATGCAACGTAATCAGGTTTCAATGGTTGTAAGGGCGATTAAAACTGATATTCCCAGCTTCAAAGAATTGGGACTTCCAGCAATATTACCTAAATTAATTATGCAAAAAAGGGGATTAGTATTATTTGTTGGTGGCACAGGATCGGGTAAATCTACATCACTTGCCGCTTTGATCGATTATAGGAATAGCAATTCAGCAGGTCACATTATTACCATTGAAGATCCTGTGGAATTTGTTCATCAACATAAAAAATCAATTATAAACCAAAGAGAAGTGGGTGTTGATACGGATTGTTATGAAGATGCATTGGAAAATACCTTAAGACAAGCACCAGATGTTATTCTTATTGGTGAAATTCGTTCTCAGGAAACTATGGAGCATGCACTGGCGTTTGCAGAAACAGGTCATCTATGTGTGTCAACCTTACATGCTAATAATGCTAATCAGGCGCTTGATAGAATCATTAATTTTTTTCCGGATGAAAGACATAAACAGCTATTGCTTGATTTGTCATTGAATATGCGAGGAATTATTTCTCAACGTTTAATACCTACAGTTGATCATAAACGTGCGGCGGCAATTGAGGTTTTACTTGGAACTCCTAGAATTAGTGATTTGATTAAATCAGGTCAGGTTGGAGAAGTTAAAGAGGTGATGGAAAAAGGTGAAGCTCAAGGAATGCAAACTTTTGACTCTGCCTTATTAAAATTATATAAAGCAGGAAAAATATCGGTTGAAGAAGCCTTAAAAAATGCTGATTCAAAAAATAATCTACGCTTAAAAATCACGTTAAGTGAGGGTGGTAACTCAGATACAAAAGCAGAATTACAGACAAAGAAAAATCATAAACAGGTTGAAGCAAATTCTGAAGTGAGTTTAAAGACAAATGAAAAAGAAGAAGTGGTAGAAAAAGAAATGGTTAAACCTAAATCATCACTATCTGGATTAACTCTTGAACCTATTGAAATACTCATTGAAGATGATATTGAAATTGAAGATGATGATGAACATCAAAATAAATAAAAAATTTGTCTTGAATCACCAATATATAACAAGTTACCATCAAGATATGGATCATGTAGGATCCAAAAACATTACCCTGATAACCGGATGAATTACAGAGACTAAAGCCTTTTATTTGATATGCTAATTAAATAAAGTATATACAAGGTTATTATTATCAGTAATATTTATTCCATAATAAATATAATCAAAGGGTGCTTATAAATTTTTCTGAGGATAAATTATGAAAAGCTTACTTAACCGTACTATTATTGCTGGATCAGCATTACTTATCAGTGGCTTCTTTTCTTATGCTAACGCATGGACTGATGATGTTGCTTCCATTAAAGATGTCAATACTCTGTGTAAATTTGAACCTGAAACTCAATGTACATCTTCTGTACGCATTGGCGCAGAACTGGCTGGAGTGGATATGAATGGTTCTTCAATGACAACAATGCGTCTTGATGGAGCCAATTTACAAAGAGCCAATTTGTCGAACTCTATTCTTCAAATGTCAAATTTCAAAGGCGCTAATATGATGCTAATTAACCTTGAAGGTGCACATATGCACGCGGTTAATCTTCAAAATGCCAATCTAATGTTAGCAAATATGAAAAAAGTGAATCTTCTCGATGCTGATTTGAGAGGTGCCAACTTAAAAGGTGCTAACTTACAAGGTGCTATCCTTATTCAAGCAAAACTGGATAATGCAACATGGACTGATGGTCGTGTTTGTGCAAAAGGTTCAGTTGGTGAATGTCTGTAAGCACAAAATTAAGCCGTGTAGAGCATTATTATAGGGTATAAAAATTAATATTGTGAGCAAATTATCGCTTGTACTACTGAGTGATTTATAGTGTTTATTCAGTAGTATATTGCTAATCCTATCGGTATTTTTTATCGCCATTTGCCCGTTGACGTGTTTCGGTGCATAATAATAACCCTTTTAAAATTAGGGTTTTGTAAAAAAACTCGTTAATAATTAGGTCTTTTAATGGAAAAAATTACCATAATTGGAGCAGGTAACGTTGGAGCCCATGCTGCGGTTTCTGCTGCGACACTTGAACTTGGAAATATTGTATTACTGGATCAAGATGCCGATCTTGCAAAAGGAAAAGCGCTTGATATTACTCAGTCCATGGCACTTATTCAAAGTGATGTGATTGTTACTGGCACTGGTGACTACAAAGAGACTGCGGACTCATCAATTGTTATTGTTACTGCGGGTGTTTCCCGTAAACCAGGTATGTCTCGTGATGACCTACTGCATATCAACGCCGATATCGTTGAATCAATTGTTAAACAGGTTGTAGAATATTCTCCTGATTGTATTTTGATAATTGTTACTAACCCAATTAATACCCTGGTTCAGCTTGCCTATGATATTAGTGGTTTTAGTAAAGAACGAGTGATTGGGATGGCTGGTATTCTGGATGGTGGGCGTTTTAAGTACTTTATTGCCGAAGAATTAAATGTGGCTGCCAGTGAGGTGGTGACAATGGTTTTAGGTGATCATGGTGCTCTAATGGTGCCACTTGAAGATCATTGTCAGGTGAATGGTCAACCGATTGCTGAATTATTATCCAGAGAACGTATTGAAGAGATAGTATATAGAGTTCAACATGCGGGCTCTGAGATAGTTAATTTACTTAAAACAAGTTCTTCCTATTTTGCTCCAGGGCTTGCTGTTATACAAATGGCTAAAGCAATCATAAGAGATGAGGGGAAAACTCTACCATGTGCTGTTTTTCTTGAAGGAGAGTATGATGTTACAGGTGCATTTGTTGGTGTGCCAGTTGTACTTGGTCGTAATGGGGTGGAAAAAATTGTGGAGATACACCTCAGTGAAAAAGAAACAATCGCATTTAACCGCTCCGTTGAACACATCAAAGAAAGAACAGCAGATCTTAATAAACAAAGGCAAAATAAATAGTCAATTGACTATTTTATTGACTGCTAATATTAGTTTTAGCAATATTAATTATAGATTTTTATAAGTAAATATTGAACTCTTTTAAGATTTATAATCTATCATTAACCATATAGAAAACAATTGGATACTTTGTTATTATGAATTGTTTCTATGTTATCGTACTATTTTACTTGGTTGTTTCTTCAGGCTCTTTTTGCTCATCTTATGATGACTTAAGGCCCTTTTTTAGGTATATTATACCCCCACTATTTATAATGATTAATGAATGAATTGCAGCGAAAAAAACAATAAAACAAAAAAAGATGTCACCTTAACAATTAATGGCCGACAAATTGTCGCGCCAGATTCTTTGTCTATAATTCAGGCTCTTTGGCATGCAGGTTATCCTCGTGTCAAAGGAGTGGGCTGCCTGGATGGTGTATGTGGTTCATGTAGTGTCGTGGTCCGTCATGCTGGCTCTTCCGAACTGAAAATGGAATTAGGTTGCCAGCTTCTTATCGAAGAAGGTATGAATGTTTTCTTTTCAGTCTTTGATACTCCTTCCCAACATTCTTATGATTTATCAGAAATAAATACTTCATGGGATGTGCAAACGGAATTCCACAAAATTTTCCCTGAAGCTCAAAAATGCCGTCACTGTAATGGCTGTAACAAAGCATGCCCAAAAGGTATTGATGTTGAATTGGGAGTTGATTTGGCTGTCAAAGGACGTTTTAGGGAATCAGGTGAGCACTTTGTTGAATGTGTGAT
>JAPHSW010000137.1 GCA_026196615.1 Gammaproteobacteria bacterium
CCTTCTTCTTAGTGGCTTCTTTCTTCTTCGGTGTTTCCTTCTTATCTTCTACTTCGATAGCCTTCACTTCTTCAACCTCCTGATTTGTTAGCTCAGGTTTTTCAACCGGAGTTTTAACAAGTGGATCCAAAATATCAGTGATACGAGCAAAAATTTCATCAATACTTCCAGAACCTTCAATCGCAACATTTTTACTTTGCTGTTTATAATAAGAAATTAGTGGCTCTGTTTGTGAGCTGTATATTTTTAGACGGTGGCCAATGGTCTCTTTATTATCATCGGCTCTTTGAATAAGTTTACCACCACATTTATCACAAACTTCCGTCAGAATGGGAGCCGAAGTGAACACATTGTATACTTGACCACAATCAGCACAAGTTCTTCGACCAGTCAAACGATGCATAAGATCTTGAAGATCAACATCAATTAAGATTGTTTTTTCCAATGGCTTATAAATTGTATTAAGCATATTATCCAGAGATTCTGCCTGAGGTATATTTCTCGGAAAACCATCAAGAATAAAGCCATAAAAAGCATCAGGTTCTTTCAATCGTTCTTCAATAATACCAAGAACAATATCATCAGTTACTAGTTCACCTGCTTCCATTGCTTCTTTCGCTTTAATTCCAAGAGGTGTTTCGTCCTGAACTGCAGTACGTAATAAATCACCTGTTGAGATTTGTGGAACACCATATTTTTCAACTAATTTTTTTGCTTGTGTACCTTTACCTGAACCTGGAGCGCCTAATAAAACAATTCTCATTTTTTTCTCGCTGAATAGAATGATATAAACAACTCTTTATACCTTGAAGTGAATAAATTAACTTAATGGTTTCACATATTAAGAATAAAAAGCTAATAAAATAAATAGTAGAAATTAATCAATCATGTACATTAGATTAGAATGGCTAATGTTTAGAAAAATAAAACCTTATTAAGACATTCTAACTCTTAGTTTTATAAAGTAAAGTTTTGACCCGATATATCTGCACTTTATTGACATATTTTGTTATATATCTAATTCAAAATGCAATAGTATCACTGTCTTTTTTTTTATTTCAACATGAGCAAGTAATAATTAGAAAAGTATATTGCCTAAAAGCTCTTAAAATAGGATGATTCTTTTTTATATGCTATACCTCTATAGTATCTTCAAATCAATAGATCAGCTAAAATACACAGTCAAAAGCATGTTTATCTCTTATCGAACATAAAATTATCTGCCGTCCTCCTTTGCACTTTAATTGATGTTAGCAAAATGACTGTTAATAATTTAACTACCTAATGGTTCTTATTATGAATGATGATCAATTACTTCGTTACTCACGACAAATCATGTTGCCTTATGTTGGTATAGAGGGACAGGAAAAGTTGCTAAATGCCAGAATCCTTATTATCGGTATGGGTGGTTTAGGCTCACCAATAGCAATGTATCTTGCATCTGCAGGTGTTGGTCATTTAGTTCTTTGTGATTTTGATAAAGTTGATTTGTCAAATTTACAAAGACAAATTATACACAGCTCAAAAGAGCGTATTGGAAAAAATAAGGCCACATCAGCCAAAGAAACATTGATCCAATTAAACCCTGAAATTAAAGTCACTGCATTAACAACTCAACTAGATGAATCAAACTTATCTGAACAAGTTAGATTAGCTGATGTAGTGATTGATGGCACTGATAATTTTGACTCGCGTTTTTTATTAAATAAAGTTTGTGTTAAAACACAAACACCTTTAGTTTCAGGCGCAGCCATTCGCATGGAAGGACAAGTTATTGTCTTTGCAAATAAAGGAAAAGGCCCATGTTATCGATGCTTATATAAAGATAATGAAAACGACACAGCAACCACATGCTCTGAAAATGGTGTACTATCACCTGTTGTTGGAATCATTGGTAGTGTCCAAGCAGTTGAAGCAATGAAAGTTATCATGTCTATTGGTAAACCACTTATTTCTCGATTATTATTGTTAGATGCCTACACAATGGATTGGCGTAGTTTAAAATTACCTGCCGATCCCGAATGTCCTGTTTGTTCCAGCCAATAATATCTCACTCATTAGTATATACGTCACAACCTTATAGTTCTTCAAACAAGCGATAGCCTATGAAAATAATTTTAGCTCCTATGGATGGTTTAACAGACGTCTACGCACGAGAATTATTAACAGGCATTGGAGGTTATGATTTATGTGTAACAGAATTTTTGCGTGTGACGAATACCTTGTTTCCAAGTCGTGTTTTTTATCGTCGCTTTCCCGAATTAAAACAAGATTTCAAACATAACTTAGAAAACAAACATCAATCAACGATTAGCTGTACCAAGTCAGGAACGCCCATTTTTTTACAATTGTTGGGCAGTGATCATATCGCCATGGCAGAAAATGCAGCAAAAGCTGTTGATTTAGGGGTTAAAGGAATTGATATCAATTTTGGTTGTCCATCTAAAACTGTGAATAAAAGCCATGGTGGAGCCAGTCTACTGAAGTATCCCAAGCAAATTAATCAAATTGTCACATCTGTGCGTCAAGCAGTTCCAGACAATATTTCTGTCACTGCAAAAATGCGCCTTGGTTTTAACGATCAATCTCTGGCTCATGATAATGCATTAGCCATTCAAAGTGGGGGAGCTAATTGGGTGACTGTTCATGCCAGAACCAAAAAAGATGGATATCGTCCACCAGCATACTGGGATGCTTTAGCCCCCATCTCAGAGTTACTCAATATTCCGGTTATAGCAAATGGTGAAATATGGAGTGTTGATGATTTTTTTAATTGTAAAAAGCGCAGTGGTTGTGAAGATGTCATGCTGGGTCGAGGGGCAATGGTAACACCTGACTTAGCACTTCAAATAAAAGATGCCCTTGAAAACAAAAAAAATACTCCTTTAAATTGGCCAGAAGTCTGCATCATTTTAGATAAGTTATACTTTTTAATGATGAGTAATCCTGATTTAAATGAGCGTTATATTGCTCCACGTCTTAAATTATGGGTGAAATGGTTAATGCCAAACTACTCTCAGGCTGAAGAATTATTTCCTCATCTAAAGTTGATTAAAGATCCACATCAAGCGATTCAACTCATAAAAAATAGCGCACACACGATGATTTCAAATTGACAAAAAGATATCTTCATTCGCCGTCATTTATTTCAGTACCAACATAAGGCAATGTGATTGAAACATCTGTACCATTTTTACTAGATGATGTTATTTCCAGATGACCACTGTGAGCATCCACCATTCGCTTTACAATCCCCATACCAAGACCTGTACCACGGTCTTTGGTCGTAAAAAAGGGTTCACCAATTCGTATGAGAATATCTTCAGGAATTACTTTACCTTGATTATTGATACAAATAGTCACAGTATGCGCTTCATCATTGCTATGCATGGAACATTTAATTTTACTGCCTGTATCTGCTGCTTCTACTGCATTACGGTAGATATTTAATAAAATTTGGCTTAATCGATCAGTATCAGCTTTAACTCGTAAACGACTATTATAAACTATTTCATGTTTATTCTCTTGATGATTGGGAGTTTCAATTTCTATTTTTTTTGATTCGCCAATGGCTTTATTATCCTTAATAAACTCTCCCACAAAATCCATAAAGTTGATTGATCTCAAATTCAGTTTTACTGGTTTGGCATAGAGTAAAATATCCTCTAGTAAACGTCCCATTCTTGCTGATTCACGATTGGAAATTTCTGCCCATTCTGTACCATCCTCATCCAGTTCCAGACGCTCGAAATATTTTAAAGCCAGACCAATAGTCGTCAAAGGATTTCGAACTTCATGCACAATACCTGAAGTGAATTCACCGATTGCAGCCAAACGTCTTTGTTCAGCCATTTTAACTGTTTTACCTAAACTATGAGTCGCAAGGTGAGCAATATTACTCAGTAGTTCAATATGCTCTTCGTTATAGGCATTTTCTTCTCTTGAAGCAAAAATCAACATCCCTGGAACTTTAGTTGCTTCAGTCAGGTGTAAGAAAATCGCACTTTTCATGCCCTCTTTAGCCAACAACCTCAAAAAAACATAGTTTTTATTATTTTTTGCCACTTCCTGAAGATTTGATATTAATAGAGGCTTATCACTATTCATCGCTTTTTCTAACAACGTTGCTTCTATAGAAAAATGGGTTCTGGGTAAACGATGTGGCTTACCATCAATGTAGGCTTGCTGAAGTTCAAGCATGGTCGCATTGCCATTGTGCAAGAGAACACTGGTCCAGCTTATGGGTAAGATTGAGGAAAATTGTTCAGCAATAAAGCCGACTGTTGTATCCAGATCATCACCTTGTTGAACTTGATGGATCAACTGAAAAATTGAATGGAGCCGTTGCGATAAATGATTAAAGCTTTTTGCAATGGAGGCAATTTCATTATCTGTACTAATCATTACCTGATGACCAAAATCACCTTTTGATACTCTATTAAAACCTTCAACAGCTCTATTTAATGGGATAATAACTTTTATGTAAAACCCAAGTAATGTAACAACCGCAACAATAAAAGCCGTAGCCAATATCATTTTATTAACAAAACTAATCCAGTTAATACGCTGTTTTAGATCGTTCTGTAATTGTTTCACAACAGTTTCTTCAATATCTTTAATATTTTTTTGATTTTCTGTAATGTATTGTGCAGCAGCAGCTAATTTGGGGTACTCATTTCGTTTTCCTAAAGTCTCATTTAATTCCTTATAATAGGTATTCCAGGTTTCCTGTAAACGACTTAATGTTTTTTTAGTACTTTCATCCAAATTTAAATCAATACCATTTTTCATATCCACTAATTCTGCAGTTAGATATTCATCAGAAAAGCAGGTAATAATGTCATTTTTATTATTAAGTTGTCCCTTTAAATCATCATAATACAGATTAATATCACGCTTATAGGCACTACTACTCTGTGGAGCATTTTTTAAATAATTAAAGCTTTGCATATCCATGTAATTGGTAATTAGTTGCAAACGATTAATCAAATGCAAGGCAGCCATTTCTTTCTCTCGTTCATCAATATTATAAAGAGTGTAGGTAATGGCAAATGAAAACAAAGACAATAAAATAGCCAATACTGCAGCAATTTGAAATTTAAGTGAATGAAGCATTTTTTTTGGCATATTATTTGACTATGTAATGATTATTTTGGTTGAGTAATTAAACAAGTTAAAATTAATAAGTATCTATTATACAGAACGATTTTTTAACCATAATATTACATAAAAATGCCAAAGTTGATAATAAATCGTATTAAACTAATGTATTTTGCCCGCTTCATCCAATCTATCTCGACTTCGGTTTCTACATATTGTAAATAAAAATCGGCTAAACGATAATGGATTCATAACAGAAACATGCAAAGTATAAAAACAAACATTTACTTTGACTGAGAAATTATAATAATGAGTACTCTGAAGAATAAATACACTATGCACCCAGCAACAATAGAAACAGCTCAGCAGACAATACTGGAGCATTTACCAGTCGCGATCCTTATTGTCGACAGAAAGGGGTGGATTCATTATTATAACCAGGAAGCAGATAAGATTTGTGGCACTTTCTTACTTGAATCAGGCAATATAAAAAAATGGGCTAAAAATCCAGATCAACACAACTTCGAACATGCTATTAACTCACTTGATCATAACTCACAAGCAGCCAAATTCCATATCAGTATTGACCATAATTCAAAAGAACATTTTTTTGAATTAAAAATGATCATTAACCCTGAAGAAAATTTTTCTAAAAACAACCTTGGAAAAAACAATGATTACTTAATCACATTGAACGTTATTGATATGGACTCTATAACTCAAAAAGAGTCATTAACCAGTAAAGAGTCATTAACCAATAAAGAGTCTTCAACTGGCAACAAGCCTTCAACTAGCAAAGAATCTTTTGAATACAAAAAAAACTTCAAAGAATTGAAGCAATTTGCACGATTGAGCGCCATGAGAGAAATTTCCAGCTCTCTTGCTGATAAATTAAACCAGCCTTTGACTGCCATATTGTCATATACCCAGGCGATGCAACGTCTTTATCAACAAAATGCTTCCTCTGAAGAAATTGATGAAGCGATGGAAAGAGTCGTTGTGAATGCCCAAAATGCAGGTAAAGTTATAAAGAACATACGAGCCCAATTGAATGTCAATACTTTGGAAATTCAAGAAGTCTCTATGAACCAAATCGTTCAAGAAAGTATTCATTTGACAGAATTAGACAGCTCTGATTCACCAATACATTTTATTACTCATTTTGAATCTTCATCCATGATGCTTTGTGTTGACAAAATACAAATGAGACAAGTCGTATTCAGCCTTCTTAATAATGCAATCGATGCGGTCATGGAACCATCAATCAGTGATCCTGAAATTATTTTAACGACTCGTCTAAACAGCATCAACGATAAATCTTACTATGAAATAATCATTTCTGATAATGGCCCAGGATTCCCTAAAGAGATTCAACATAAACTATTTGAACCTTTTACGACAACCAAAAAAAATGGCATTGGCATTGGCTTATCAATGTGCCATCATATTATTGACTTGCATAAAGGCAGTATCACTATTGAACAACCTGAAACAAAAGTGACAGTTTGCCTACCCACGGATTTAGATGACTGCCCAGATAAATACACGAATAGTGTTTAAGTCCTCTTAGCTAATTTTGAAATTTATGGAGATAGATTTGCCAAATCAAATACCTAATTCTACACCCTCTGGTTCTAATAATATCGACACACAAACTGTTTTTGTTGTTGACGATGAACCTGATGTCAGAGCAGCTCTTCGTTTATTGATTAAATCAGTGGGTTACACCGTGGAATGCTTTGAATCTGCCGATCTTTTTTTTAATCAGTTCGAACCTGATCGTAAGGGCTGTCTGATTCTTGATGTCCGTATGCCCGGCATGAGTGGTATGGACTTGCAAGAAAAACTATCAAGTATGGAAACACTCTTACCCATTATTATGATATCAGGGCATGGTGAGATACCAATGGCTGTTAAAGCGGTACAGAATGGCGCCATTGATTTTCTGCAAAAACCATTTAGCGATCAACAATTATTAGATCGCATATCTCAGGCTCTGGAAATCAATAACAAACGCCATGATGTCCATGGTGTTAAGCAAAATGCACAAAACAAATATGATTCACTGACGCCAAGAGAGCGTGAAATTTTTACTGAAGTTGTTGCAGGAAAACTCAATAAAGTCATTGCGTATGAATTAAATATCAGCACACGAACCGTTGAAATTCATCGTGCAAAAGCAATGGAAAAAATGGGAGCTAAAAACTTATCTGAATTGATTAATTTAGCGAATTTAATTAAATCTTCTGATTAAGATTTAGGTCAATGTTTATGTGAAAGATGCATAACTTTTTTAAATAAAGTCATGCATCTTTCACATATATTTTCTCTTGAAAAATAGAGGATTAGTTGAATCGAGGAACGTAACCAACCCACTTACCTTCAACAACAGTTTCATCATTATTTGAATTTGTAACACTCACTGAGTGATCTGGGTGAACTCTTACTGAAACAACACCTTCATCGTTACAAGTTACTTCCGAACCGTCATCCATTGTATAACCAAAAACCATTATACTTCTTCTCATTTTAATACCCTCTCAATAACCAAGTAATTTAGTATGGTATTATTATGCCTTTTTTATTGATCTAGATCAATAAAAACTTACAAAGAAGAAAAACCTTGCTAAACAGTCATATTATTGCAATTAATGTTTGAAGATTACATTTAAATTTAAGAGGTGTGTAGCTTTAGCAGATAGTTTGGGGCATAACAGGAAAGATGGCATCTCATCAATGGATGAAATCCACTCCACTTTTTTTAATTAGTGTTCAGTCAATGAAGTGGATACTAAAATATGACTTAAAAAAAATATTTTACAGGGTGTAAAATTATTATTGTTTGGTCGAAGGAGCTGATGGTTGTGCATGCTCAGTATAAATTCCAGCAATATCAATCTCATCAAATTGATATGTTTTGCCACAGAATTCGCAATCCACAGAAATATTTCCCTGCTCTTTTATAATGTCACTGGCTTCCTGATGACTTATTGAGCGTAACATATTAGTCACTTTATCTCTGGAACAACTGCATTTGAAATAAATTGACTCCGGATCGAATAAACGCACATCTTCTTCATGATACAGTCGATGCAGTATTTCTTTGACATCCAATCCAAGCAGTTCATCTGCTTTAATCGTACTCCCCAAGTGTGTCACACGTTCCCAGCTATCATCGTCTTCATGTTGTCCTGGTAATTGTTGTAATAACAAACCACCGAGAGCATTTTCATCTGACGCAAGAAAGATTCTAGTTTCTAACTGTTCTGAGCGTTCCAGATATCCTTCCAGAAATTCAGCGATACTATCACCATCAAGCGCAACGATCCCTTGATAACGTTCTTTAGACTTTGACTGTTCAATGGTAATAATTAAATTACCATCACCCAGTAAGTTTTTTATGCCTGTGTTATCTGGAAGTGGTTCTTGATATTTGGCTACAGCTCGTACACCAAAATCATTTCGGCACTCAACAACCATGAGCGTCAAAGCACCATCGCCACTGGCCTGAATTGTCATTGAGCCTTCAAACTTTAAGGTGGCAGATAAAAGAACAGAAGCAGCTACTACCTCCCCTAAGTATTGGCGTATAACTTCAGGATAATTATGATTGGACTGCATCAACTGCCAGACATCATTTAAACTGGTAATTTCACCACGGATATTGGCTTTATCAAATAAAAAACGAAGTATTTTATCTTTTTCCATATTTTTCACCCAATAGCTCTCATATGAACGAATACACTCATTTTTTCAGTTTTTGCATTAGAAGTTGATTTACCTGGCCAGGATTAGCTTTACCCTTTGATGCCTTCATAACCTGTCCGACAAAAAATCCAATCAGCTTATCTTTACCTGATTGAAATTCAGCCACCTGCCCGGGATTATTGGCAATCACTTCATCAATAATTGATTCAATGGCACCTGTATCAGTAATTTGTTTTAAACCTTTTTTATCAATAATTGCATCCGCATCACCTTCACCGGAATACATTGCTTCAAAAACTTCCTTGGCAATTTTTCCTGAAATGGTATTATCTTTGATTCTTTTCAAAAGACCGATTAACTGATCTGCATTTACTGGGCAGTCTTTAAATTCCAAGCCATTTTTGTTATTCATCGCCGATACATCACCCAACATCCAGTTAGCAGCCATTTTGGCGTCATCAATGGCTTGCTGAACCTTTTCATAATAATCAGCCATATCTCGATCAACCGTTAATGCTTTAGCATCTTTTTCTGACAACCCCAATTCGTCCATATAGCGTTCGCATTTAGCATCAGGCAGTTCTGGCAATGTCTGGCGAATAGCTTCAATTTCTTCTGCAGAAATCACGATGGGCAGGAGATCGGGATCTGGGAAGTAGCGATAATCATTGGCTTCTTCTTTGCTACGCATTGAGCGCGTTTCATTCTTTTCTGAATCGTAAAGTCTTGTTTCCTGAGTGACAGTGCCACCACTTTCAAGAATATCCATCTGACGCTCTATTTCAACATTAATCGCTTTCTCTACAAAACGAAATGAATTAATGTTTTTCAATTCAGCACGAGTACCAAATTCTTCCTGTCCCTTAGGACGGAGGGATACATTGGCATCACATCGAAAGGAACCTTCCTGCATATTTCCATCTGATACACCTAAATAGCGGACAATCGAATGAATTTTGCGCATATAGGCCACTGCTTCTTTGGCACTGCGCATATCTGGCTCTGATACAATTTCTAGTAAGGGAGTACCTGCACGGTTCAAATCAATGCCCGTTTGATTTAGAAAACTGGTATGCAAGGATTTTCCGGCATCTTCTTCCATATGTGCACGAGTCACACCGACCCTCTTTTGTGATCCATCTTCTAAATCAATTTCAATGTGCCCTTCACCAACAATGGGATAATATAATTGACTGATTTGATAAGCTTTAGGTGAATCAGGGTAAAAATAGTTTTTACGGTCAAAAACAGAACGCTCATTAATTTGCGCTCCTACGGCCAGGCCAAACATCACTGATTTTTTTAGTGCTTCACCATTAAAAACGGGGAGAACACCTGGTAAACCTAAATCAACTGTACAGGCCTGGGTATTGGGCTCAGCGCCATAAGCTGTTGAAGCACCAGAAAATATTTTTGATTTGGTGGACAATTGAACATGAATTTCCAAACCAATAACGACTTCCCATTGCATAATAATTGTTAACCTCTCCGGTTTCTCTTTTATTAATAAAGAGTGTATATAATTAATTTAATCGCTAAATTTGTGACAATCGTTTAATTTTTTACTTAAAAGATTCAGGTGCTTTCAGGTGCCAGTCTGTTTCTTTTTGAAATTGATGTGCCACATTCAATAATTTCGACTCGGCAAAATGTTTACCAATTAATTGCAAACCAACAGGCATATTATTTACAAAGCCTGCAGGAATTGACATACCAGGTAGTCCTGCCAGGTTGACTGCGATTGTGTAGATATCAGATAAATACATGGTAATTGGATCGTCGGTTAACTCACCGATTTTAAATGCCGTTGACGGTGCTGCTGGCCCCATAATGACATCAACGTCATCAAACGCCTGATTAAAATCATTTGTAATCAAACGACGTGTTTTTTGTGCTTTAACATAATACGCATCATAGAATCCTTCAGATAAGGCATAAGTACCCACAAGAATTCGACGCTTTACTTCTGGACCAAATCCTTCTCCACGAGAACGAATGTATAGATCATTAAGATCTTTAGGATCTTCGCAACGGTGTCCAAAACGAACACCATCCATACGAGATAGATTTGAAGAGCATTCCGAGGGTGCAATAATGTAGTAAGTTGGAACCGCAAGGTTACTTGTTGGTAAACTGATTTCCTTAATCACAGCACCCATTTTTTCATATTCTTTGACTGCAGATTCAATGACTTTTGCTACATCATCATTAAGACCTTCTGAAAAAAATTCTTTTGGCAGGCCCACTTTTAGACCTTCTAAACTATCATTAAGGTTTGCCGTATAATCGGGAACCGCTTCATCTACACTGGTGGAATCTCTAAGATCATGACCTGCCATCACATTGAGCATCAAAGCAGCATCTTCGGCCGTGCGAGTCATGGGGCCGGCTTGATCCAAACTGGATGCAAAAGCAATCATGCCATAACGTGAAACACGACCATAAGTTGGTTTTAACCCTGTAATACCACAAAATGATGCAGGCTGACGAATAGAACCACCAGTATCAGTACCAGTAGAAGCTGGTGCTAATCGAGCAGCCACTGCAGCAGCCGAACCACCTGAAGAACCACCCGGCACAGTTTCCTGATTCCAGGGATTTTTCACTGTGCCATACCATGAGGTTTCATTTGAAGACCCCATAGCAAATTCATCCATATTGGTTTTACCCAACATAACCGCACCAGAATCATTAAATTTAGTAATAGTGGTTGCATCATAAGGTGAAACAAAAGGATCTAGCATTTTTGAACCACAGGATGTCCTAACCCCTTTTGTACAAAAAATATCTTTCTGCGCCAAAGGAATACCATTTAAAAGGCCTGCATTACCTGCCGCGCGTTGTGCATCTGCATTTTTTGCCTGCTCAAGGGCTATTTCTGGAGTGACGGTAATAAAGCTATTTACTTGCTTGTCCAGAGAATGAATTCGATCCAGATAAGTCTGAGTCAATTCAACACTTGAAAAATCTCCTGCTTCTAACCCAGCACTGAGTTCAGTAATGGTTTTGTTATGCATCTTTTTTTATTCCACTTTTATATAGAGAAAATTTACAACAGAGAGTTACAACTCATATTATTTACAACAACGTTATTGAAATACGCCCTTATTCAATAACTTTAGGAACCAGGTACAAACCTTCAGCAGTTTCCGGGGCATGCTCTTGTAAATTTTCTCGGTCGTTAACCTCTGTCACTTCATCAGCACGCAAACGCTGAACTGCATCAAGAGGATGAGCCATTGGTTTAACACCTTCAGTATCGACTGAATCCAGTTGTTCAACCATATCAAGAATGTTGGACAGATTGGTCGCATATTCTGGGATATCCTGTTCATCAATCCCAAGCCTTGCTAAAAAAGCTATTTTTTCAACATCACTTTTATCCAGTGTGGACATCAGTAACTCCTGCTAATCTTTCTTAAAAATCACTTCTTTGATAAAAATTTGATAAAAAGTGAACAATTTTCACTCCTAAATCAGTTTAGGGGTGCTAAGTTACCACAAATATGCAAATTTTAGCAGTGATTCACAAATGAAAATTGGACATTTTTTATCAATGTTCCTAAAATGCTCAGTTCTATGCTTGAAATGGGTTCGATCCAAGTTCCAAAATCGAATTTTTTTACTTCACTGACACTGAGTAACTTCTTCACAAGCATAATATGTTATAAATTGATAATTCTGTGGCGACTAAGTTTACTTGTAAGCACCACTGAATAAAATAGAGTACTGGGCAGGATTAATCCTGGACTCGGTTTGAAGTTACAATAAAAATAAGGGAAACCCGCCAATTATGTTTGGATTCGGTCGTTTACGTGGTGTTTTTTCTAATGATCTATCAATTGATCTAGGAACAGCCAATACACTGATTTACATCCCAAGACAGGGGATTGTTCTTAATGAACCATCTGTTGTTGCCATTCGCCAGGAACATTCAACCAATGAAAAAATGGTTGCTGCCGTAGGTGAAGAAGCAAAACTGATGCTGGGAAGAACTCCAGGAAATATGGAAGCCATTCGTCCACTTAAAGATGGCGTCATCGCTAACTTTACAGTGACTGAAAAAATGCTTCAGCATTTTATCCATAAAGTTCATGAAAATCGTTTTCTAAAACCCAGCCCACGAGTGCTTGTTTGCGTACCCTGTGGCTCAACTCAGGTGGAACGAAGAGCCATTAAAGAATCTGCTCTTGGTGCTGGTGCTCGTGAAGTGTATTTAATTGAAGAACCAATGGCTGCTGCAATTGGTGCGGGAATGCCCGTGAGCGAAGCCAGTGGTTCAATGGTCGTTGATATTGGTGGTGGTACCACTGAAGTCGGCGTTTTATCACTGAGTGGCATTGTTTATTCAGAGTCTATTCGAATTGGCGGTGACCGTTTTGATGAAGCTATTATCAATTATGTTCGACGCAATTATGGCAGTTTGATTGGTGAAGCAACGGCTGAACGTATTAAACAGGAAATTGGTTCCGCCTACCCAGGCAATGAATTACTAGAAATTGAAGTCCGTGGTAGAAATTTAGCCGAGGGTGTACCACGCAGCTTCGCACTAAACAGTAATGAAATTCTTGAAGCCATTCAAGAACCACTGTCAGGCATTGTTGGCGCAGTTAAAATTGCATTAGAACAAACACCACCAGAGTTAGGAGCTGACATTGCTGAAAAAGGCATGGTACTAACCGGTGGTGGTGCACTTTTAAGGGATCTGGATCGCTTGTTATCTGAAGAAACAGGCTTGCCTGTTATGATTGCAGAAGATCCTTTGACTTGTGTTGCTCGTGGCGGAGGCCGCGCTCTGGAAATGATGGATGAAGTCAGTACTGATCTCTTCAGTGTTGAATAAATCAGTTTGAGTCATTAGTTGTTGAATTATTTGTATTATTATACAACATGAATCAATTTCATTATTTTTAACAGTCATTCGCAGATTTTGATATTTTCTTATCTGATGATTTATTTAGGCACAGAAAATATCAAAACTGCTTTATGTCGGAGCCAATCCCATAAAACAGTTATTTGACGAAGATTCCTCCTATCTGGCACGCTTAATCTTTGTAATGGTTCTATCCATTATTATGATGAGTGCCGATCACCGAACCAATATGCTTAGTGGTGTCCGGAGTCTATTTAGCCTGGTTATTTATCCACTACAAACCATTGCCAGTATTCCTACTGACACGGGTCTATGGCTGGATAGCCAACTCAACTCCCATCAGTCTCTGATTATTGAGAATGAAGAGCGCCGTACTGAAAATTTATTACTAAAAGCTCAATTACAAAAATTTACATCTCTACAAGCAGAAAATATCCGCCTACGATCATTATTAAAATCTTCACGCAAATTAAGTGATCAAATGCTAATTGCGGAAACAATTGCTGTTGATCTGGATCCCTATAAACGTCAAATTGTCATTAATAAAGGCCAGCAAAGTAGTATTTACTCTGGCCAACCTATTCTTGATGCCTATGGTATTATGGGTCAAGTGATACATCCTGGTATTTCTTCCAGCACAGCCATTTTAATCACCGATCCTTCCCATGCCATTCCTGTTCAAATCAACAGAAACGGCTTGCGAACCGTATTATATGGTACTGGTGCTGCAAACTATTTAGAGGTTCAAAACTTACCGAATAATGCCGATATTGAACTGGGTGATTTACTTATCACCTCAGGATTAGGGGGGCGCTTTCCTGAAGGTTATCCCGTCGCAGTTGTTACCAATATCATGCGCGATCCAGGCCAACCTTTTGCTCAAATTACAGCTGAAGCATCAGCCCATCTAGAGCAAAGCCGTGAAGTTTTATTAGTGATGGCTCAGGAAAATGCACCTCAGTTAATATCTCAACAAAATGGTCCTCCTATTGATGCACAAGAGACTACTAAGCAGCAAACTCCGTTAGAAAAGGAGTCTCAGGAACATGAGTAACAGACCCGCATCTCATGGCGGCATCATTATTCTGGCCAGCTTCGCTGTTGCCTTTATTTTGACAATGCTACCCATTCCAGAAAACCTTAAAATGTATCGCCCCGAATGGATTACTCTAGTGCTCATCTACTGGTGTATGGCATTACCTCATCGAGCAGGTATTTTTACAGGCTGGACTGTTGGTTTTTTATTGGATATTCATTTGGGTAGTCTTCTAGGCTTGCATGCTCTGACACTTTCAATTATTGCCTACTTATCCTATAAGTTGCACATTCGTATTCGACTCTATCCCCTGATTCAACAGTCTTTAATTATTTTATTATTAGTCACTCTATCACAGATATTAGTTTTATGGCTCAGTGGTATAACGGGTAGTGCACCAGGAGACTGGTCTTACTGGCTGCCATCATTAACCAGTATGCTAATCTGGCCATGGCTCTTTTATTTGATGCGTGCAATTCGACGTCTCTATGGTGTAAATTAAAAATAAGTGTGAACAGATAACACTTATTTTCTGAAGGCTCTCATGGCACAAAGACAACATCTAAAAGATCATTTTATCGAACAGCGGATTTTCCATAATCGCAGTATTGTAGCAATACTGTTTACAATAATTTTGTTTGGAATTCTGGCTTTTCGTCTGTTTGTATTACAGATTAACAATCACGAACACTTTACAACTCTATCACAAAATAACCGTGTTTCTGTGCAGGCAACTCCTCCTACACGGGGGCTTATTTATGATCGCAATGGTATTATTCTGGCAGAAAATTTACCATCCTACACATTACAAATCATCCCAGAACAAACTTCTGACATAGATAATTTAGTCAATGAATTATCACTATTAGTTAACCTTCGTGAAGTGGATATAAAAAAATTTAAAAAAGAAGTTCGTCGCAAGCGTCGCTTTGAAGGTATTCCATTACGTTTTCGTTTAACCGATGAAGAAGTTGCTATTATCTCAGTCAACTTGCACCGCTTACCTGGAGTGGAAATTAAAGCTCAATTAAGTCGTTTTTATCCTTATGGAAGGGAAACATCACACATTGTGGGTTATGTCGGACGTATCAATGAAAAAGAGCTCAAGTCATTACCTTTTACCAACTATAGTGGTACCAACCACACAGGAAAACTTGGCATTGAAAAATCTTACGAGGCACTGCTTCATGGACAGGTGGGTTATCAAAAAGTTGAAACCAATGTCCGTGGTCGTGTCTTACGAGTACTAGAGCGTAATAATCCAGTACCAGGAAATGATCTCTACCTTAATCTTGACATCAATTTACAAAAAGTTGCCATTGATGCTTTTGCTGATAAACGAGGTGCCTTAGTCGCCATTGACCCTGAAAATGGTCATGTCTTGGCCATGATCAGCATGCCAGATTATGATGCCAATTTATTCGTCAACGGCATTGATTCAAAAACCTATAATGCTCTTAATACTTCATGGGAACGACCATTGTATAACCGCACTATACTAGGTGGTTATCCTCCAGGCTCAACAACAAAACCTTTTTTTGCATTGGCTGGACTCGAAAACAATACTATTCAACTGGATCATGAAATTTTTTGTCCTGGTTTCTATCAACTTAAAGGAAAAGCACACAAATATCGTGATTGGAAAAAATGGGGGCATGGTAAAACAGATATCAGCAAATCCATTGTTCAATCTTGTGATGTTTTTTATTATGATTTAGCCTTTCAACTAGGCATTGATAAAATGCATCAATTCATGACGTCTTTTGGTTTTGGAAAACGTTCTGGAATTGACATTCTTGGTGAGCGCAGTGGTTTAATGCCATCAAGAGAATGGAAAAAAAGAGTTCGTAAGCAAGTCTGGTTCCCAGGTGAAACCGTAATTGCCGGAATAGGACAAGGTTATGTGCTTGTCACGCCACTTCAGCTAGCTCTTGGTACAGCCACTTTGGCCAATGGAGGCAAACATTTCCAGCCCCAACTCGTTAATGCCATTCAAAGGAAAGAAGATCACGTTCCTCGTCAGGTGGTCCCTCAAATGATTCGAAAAATCCCAATTAAGAGGCAAGAAAACTGGAATGAAATTTACCATGGAATGACTGAAGTCATTCATGGTGCAAGAGGAACAGCAAGGCGACTTAATAAGCCAGATATGCGTTATAAAATTGCTGGTAAAACAGGTACCGCACAGGTATTTTCTGTTGCTCAGGATGCCACTTATAAAGAAGAAGAGCTTGAAGAACGACTGAAAGATCACGCATTATTCATGGCATTTGCCCCTGTAAAGAACCCTAAAATAGCCATTGCTGTTGTCGTTGAAAACGGTGGTCATGGTGGTTCAGTCGCAGCACCAATTGCAGGTGAAGTTATTGAAGCCTACCTCAGTCAGTTTAGTGATGAGGAATTAAATAACCCAAGCAGAAAGTCACCTGTGACTCCCATGAAAAAATCAGCCCCGCCAACAAAAGTTCCACCATCGGCTGTTGATCCTGATAACACAGCATCATCCCCTCTCCATAAACATAAAGAACATGAGGAGCACGTACATGGCTAGTCGAGCCTCTTCACAAGGACTTTTTTTCCGCTTTCACATTGATCTAACCTTATTACTCGGTTTAATCACATTACTCGCCATCGGTCAGGTAATTCTTTATAGTGCCAGCGGTGAAAATGTAGCCTTAATGCAACGACAGGGCATCCGTCTTGGCATTGCATTTGTTGTTATGCTAATGATTGCCCAAATTTCACCCGACACAATGCGCCGATGGTCTCCAGTTCTATTCATTATTGGTACCATTATGCTTGTAGCCGTATTGCTGGTGGGCACTAAAGTATTAGGTGCTCAACGTTGGCTCAACCTGGGACTATTTCGTTTCCAACCTTCTGAAATGATGAAACTGGCTGTGCCCATGATGCTGGCCTGGTATCTCTCCAGTGGTCATATTCCACCACGAAACCGCCATCTTTTGGTTGCCTTAATAATCCTTTTACTACCTGTATTGCTGATTGCCAAACAACCTGATTTAGGGACGTCTCTACTAGTCAGTAGTGCCGGATTATTTGTTATCTTTATGGCAGGTGTTTCCTGGCGGCTCATTTTAGGTTTTGCTTTTGCTGGTCTTGCCTTCACCATACCCATGTGGCTCTTTCTCATGCGTGATTATCAACGCCAGCGAGTCCTGACAATGCTAAACCCTGAATCGGATCCATTAGGCAGTGGCTACCATATTATTCAATCAAAGATTGCCATTGGCTCAGGTGGCACTTTTGGCAAAGGCTGGCTTAATGGCACTCAATCACACCTGGAATTTCTACCTGAACGCCACACTGATTTTATATTTTCTGTCTTTGCTGAAGAGTTTGGGTTTAGCGGTATATTAGTCTTACTAAGTATTTATCTATTGGTTATTTTTCGCGGAATATACATTACAACACAGGCTCATGGCACTTTTGCTCGTTTACTTGGTGCCAGTATTGTTTTAACCTTTCTGGTGTACATCTTTGTTAATATTGGAATGGTGAGTGGTATTTTACCTGTTGTTGGTGTGCCACTCCCACTAGTAAGTTATGGTGGTACTTCTATTGTCACATTGATGGCTGGTTTTGGTATTTTAATGTCAATCCACACTCATAGGAAGTTATTGGCTCATTAGGGATTTTTAAAAATTTATTTTTTAGAGTCCCTTTTTCTAGCGATTAGGCTTCTAAGAAGTTTATTCCTTAGAAGCCGTATAGTGATATTGGATCTATTATTTTGTTCGGACTTCGTCAAATCACAAAAGAATAGATCCAATATCACTATACTCAGTACTCACTATTCAGAAACACTTATTTAGTGATTCATAATTTTTTTATTCTATCTAGAAAAAGGACAGGAACATTTTTTATGTTGTCAGAACAGAAAGTTATCATTACCACCCTAAGTATGCTTTTATTTTATTTTATTTTTATAAACAATAGTTTTGCTTCTAACCTGGATAAAGATCCTGATGTTCAAATTTTCATTAATGAGATGGTCAAACAACACAACTTTAATAAGAATGAATTAGAATCGTTATTCTCTCAAGTTAAAATTAAGCAAAAAATTCTTGATGCCATTAGTCGTCCTGCAGAAAAAAGCAAAGCATGGCATGAATACCGCAAAATATTTCTCACACCAAAACGTATCAACCAAGGGGTAAAATTTTGGCAGGATAATAGTGATATTATTGAATATGCTGAAAAAACCTATGGTGTCGCACCTGAAATCATGGTCTCTATCATTGGTGTGGAAACCTTTTATGGCCGTCTGCAAGGTAGTTATCGAGTCATGGATGCCTTGTCCACACTAGCCTTTAAATATCCCAAACGAAGTAAATTTTTCCGTGGCGAATTGAAACACTTTCTCATCATGAGTAAAGAGCAAAAATTTGATCCATTGAGCCGAAAAGGTTCATATGCAGGTGCCATGGGAATGGGTCAGTTTATTCCCAGTAGTTTTCAAAGTTATGCCATTGACTTTGATGGAGATGGAGAAAAAGACATTTGGAGCAATAATGCTGATGCCATTGGTAGTGTTGCTCATTATTTCAAACGCCATGGTTGGAAAAAAGGGCAACCCGTCACCGATCAGCTTCAATTAAATAAAAAAAACACAATTAAGAGTAAAGATGGGTGCAGAAGAAGTTGTAAACTAAAACTCATTGTCGCAGATTTTAAACAAAAAGGGCTACAGGGAGAAACATCAGTTGATGATAAAACACCTGCTATTTTGCTTATTTTAAAACAAAAAAGTGGCAAGGAATATTGGCTTGGCTATAATAATTTTTATGTCATCTCACGATATAACCATAGTACACTCTATTCTATGGCGGTTTATCAGTTGAGTCAGGAAATAAAACAGGCCTATGAGGCCGAAAAAAGGCTAAAAAAATAAAATATGAGTAGCCCAACAACTAGACTCAAGATTTCAAAATTACTGCATATTATCTCCTTCATGATGATTGCCTGGGGTTTAATTTCCTGTGGAGGTAAAAGTTCATCAAGCCGATATGATATGGAGTTTGATAGTGCTCCCTCACAGCATGTTGATGTATCCCAAATACCCAATGCAGTGCCTAAACAAACCAAACGCAGTAAATCTGGAAATCCAAAGTCCTATGTTGTCTTTGGCAAACGTTACCATGTTATGTCCTCCAGTCAGGGTTACAAAGAAAGAGGCATTGCATCATGGTATGGTAAAAAATTTCATGGCAAGCGCACATCAAGTGGTGAGCCCTATGATATGCATGGAATGACTGCAGCACACAAAACCTTACCTTTACCCACTTATGTTAAAGTGAAAAATTTAAAAAATGGTCGTGAAGTTATTCTTAAAGTGAATGATCGAGGTCCTTTTCATGATAATCGCATCATTGATCTCTCACATACTGCAGCAGTAAAATTGGGTATTAAAGGAACAGGTACTGGACTAGTTGAAGTTGAAGCCATTAATCCCGGACAGTCTTACCAAGCAGTTGCCGCTCCCCCCAAAGCCACCACCTCTATAGAAAATAATCCATCTGTCGGCCTATATCTTCAGTTAGGAGCTTTCATCAGTTCACAAAATGCGTATCAATTAAAAAATCGTGTTAACTCTTCTCTGACATCAAATCAGGCCAATGTTTCAACAACATTAAAAAATGGACAACAGTATTACCGTGTTCGTCTTGGCCCTTTGAATAGTACTGAACATGCCGATAGTTTAGCCCTACAGTTGACAGAAAAGGGCTTTGAAAAGCATCGGATTGTGATTGAATAGTCTGAGTGATAAAGTGCATCATTTTTTGATACTCATATTTTAAGCCTAAAGATTGAACGATCCAGAAAATTGCTTGCCTAACACTCATTAATAACCATTGAATATTTATTTCATACAGTCTCTAATTTATTTTTTAATTTTTCTAAATTTAAGTTAAAATTTCACTTCTATTAAAACCATTGAGCTAGAAATTTATGAAACGGACTCTTACTTATTTCTTTACCCTTATTTTTTTCACATTATTTAGCATTAACGTTCAAGCAATACCCAAAATCATTCCTAAAGCACCTTCAATTGCTGCCAAGTCTTATATTCTTATCGATTTCAATAGTAACAAAATCATTGCAAATAATAATGAAAATATGGCTGTTGCACCTGCCAGCATCACAAAAGTCATGACAGCTTATGTTATTTTTGCTGAACTTGAAGAAGGCAATATTCAACTAAATGATTTAGTCACTGTGAGCAAAAAAGCCTGGAAAACACCTGGCTCAAGAATGTTTATCAAGGTAAACTCCAAAGTTTCAGTTGAAGATCTCCTTCAAGGTATGATCATTCAGTCGGGTAATGATGCCAGTGTTGCTCTGGCAGAACATATTGCTGGTAGTGAAGAAACTTTTGCAGCACTGATGAATCAACATGCACAGGAATTGGGCATGAACAATAGCAACTTTCTTAATAGCACAGGCTTACCTAATCCAGATCATAAAACCAGTGCCAAAGATTTAGCGATTTTAGCCAATGCTTTAATTAAACGTTTCCCTCAGTATTATAAATGGTATTCAACCAAAGAATTCACTTACAACAATATCACCCAACCCAACCGCAACAAATTACTATGGAGAGATAATACTGTTGATGGTATGAAAACAGGTTACACCGAAGATGCGGGCTACTGTCTATTGTCATCAGCCAAGAGAAATAACATGCGACTTGTTTCCGTAGTTCTAGGTACAGATAGTGCCAATGCACGTGCTCAGGAGTCACAAAAACTATTAAACTTTGGCTTTCGTTTTTACGAATCACACGTCATTTATCCTGTAGAAAAGGCTCTTAAAAATGTCCGTATTTATAAAGGAAAAAGCGAACAACTGCCCTTGGGAGTTAAAAATGATCTTGCTGTTACCATTCCAAGAGGCCAATATAAAAATCTGAAACCTGCAATTAATATCAATAATCCGTTAGTTGCTCCTATCAGCAAAGGACAGCAGTTGGGCAAAGTTGAGATACGACTGAATGGCAAGTTGTTGAGCAGCTCACCATTAATTGCACTTAAAACTATTGAAGAAGGTAGTCTTTGGCAACAAGCTAAAGACAGCGCTTTAATGATGCTTGAATAAATATCAATTCAATTTAGATGATAAAGACTAGAATCAAGAGTGAAATCTAAGGATTTAAATATTGACCCATGAGCTAAACCCGATTGTTTATTTGAACGGAGAATTTATTCCCCTTGATAAGGCCAATATTTCTGTTCTAGATCGGGGCTTTATTTTTGGTGATGGAGTCTACGAAGCAATCCCCACTTATGCAAAAAAACCTTTTCGTGTAAAACATCATCTGGAACGCCTCAATAACAGTCTGAATGCCATCCAAATTAAAAATCCTCTGAGCTTCACTCAATGGCAACAACTAATTAAACAACTTATTCATAAAAACAACTACCTGGATCAATACATTTACTTACAAATTACTCGTGGCGTTGCACCTCGTAATCATGCATTTCCACACCAGGAAAGCCCCACGATATTTATGATGACATCACCTCTTGAAAAACAATCTCAGGAAGTAATAGAGAATGGAATTTCTGTAGTAAGTTTACCTGATAATCGCTGGCAGAACTGTCAAATCAAATCCATTTCGCTTTTACCTAATGTCCTACTACAACAACAAGCACTTGATAAAGGAGCCAAAGAAGCCATATTAATCAGAGATGGTCTGGCTACAGAAGGTTCTGCAAGTAATTTATTCATTGTTCTAGATGATTGTCTAATAACACCTCCTAAGGGACCTCTGCTCTTACCTGGAGTCACGCGTGATTTAATTGTTGAAATTGCTCACGAACAAGCTATATGCATCAAAGAGCACAGTATCACTGAAACGGAACTCATGAATGCACAAGAAATTTGGTTAACCAGCTCGACCAAAGAAATTTTACCTGTTACAAGGCTTAATGATAAAATAATCAGCAATGGCCGACCCGGACGACACTGGCATAAGATGATAAAGACCTATCACGCTTATATTCAAGATTTATAAACACTACTAACCATAAAACATGAGAATGAGAATATTTTAATGAGTGATAAAGATAATACACCATCATCTGAGCAGATAGATGAAGATAAACTCATGACCTTTCCTTGTGAATTTTCTCTCAAGGTTATGGGTGAAGATATTAATAATTATTCATCTTATGTATTATCAATTTGCCAAAAACATGTTGAAGGTGTCACTGAAAGTAGTGTCCATACACGTCCTAGTCGCAATGGTAAATATATTGCGGTAACAGTCAAACTCATAGCAACTAGTCGTAAACAGCTGGACGATCTTTACATCGAATTAAATGCTTATGAGCATACAAAAATGGCATTATAAACTTTGTCATTATCAGATACCTTACAAGTAAAAAATTTAGGCATGCAGCACTATGAACCCGTATGGCATGCAATGCAAACCTTTACAGAAAACCGTACTGAAGAAACTACTGATGAAATTTGGCTACTGGAACATGAGCCAGTATTTACTCTGGGTCGCAATGGAAAAAAAGAGCATATCCTAAGTAAAACCAGGATCCCAATTGTTGAAATTGATCGTGGTGGACAAGTGACTTATCATGGCCCTGGGCAGCTAGTCATTTATCTCATGATAGATATTAAGCGACGTGGCTTAGGTGTTAGAAGACTGGTGACTCTCATAGAACAAAGTATTATTGATACCTTAGGCGAATATCATTTGAGTGCTAAAGCAAAGAAAGAAGCGCCGGGTGTTTACATTGAAGATGCCAAAATTGCCGCATTAGGGCTACGCATTAAGAGAGGATGCAGCTTTCATGGCCTAAGTCTCAATTTAGATATGGATTTAGCCCCTTTTAGCCTAATAAATCCCTGCGGTTATAAAAATCTTGAAGTCATACAACTTTCTGACTATATTGAAGGTATTGAAATGTCTCAAGTTCAACAACAACTGACTTCCCATTTAATAAAGAATCTGGGCTATAAAAAAGCTTACACAAGTGACTGAACAGCCTTTTTTCAAGAAAAAATATGTCTGATAATATAATTATAAGAAAAGCCAACGAAAGTGACTTAGAAGATATTCTGGCGCTCATCAATTCACCAGATGCTGACGATGGTACTGCAATGGAATTACGTGATGCAAATACTGTCTACCAGTCTATTTTAGATGATTCTAACTATTTTCTGATTGTTGCAAGTACTGAAGATGGTATTATTGCTATCATCACTTTAACGATTATTATGCAAATGACCCATGAAGGCTCAACAACGGCTTATATCACCGATCTTATTATTTCAGAAAATATTTTAGAAAAAACAACACTAGCAAATGATCTTATAGGATATACTAAGGAGCTGGCAGAAGAATACGGTTGTTACAAAATTGTATTTCATAATGATTATCATCATGAACTAATAGACTCATCCAGCCAAGAATTAGGGCTCGAAAAAGGTGTTTCCTCGTTTAACCTTCCAATTTAAAATTTGCCTGAAAAGAATGGTGGGACCGTTCGAAAGAGATGTATAAATTCAGAAGCTAATAAGGTAGGATTAGCCTTGCTGTGGACGCTCAAGATGCCTACTTTTGGTTAAAACTAACACTCAGACGGTTACCCGGACAATTTAGGTTAGGCCAGAGTATATTTTTTCATGCGATACAGAAGTGTGTCACGAGTCAGCCCTAATAAACGTGCAGCACGACTGCGATTTCCAGAAGTCTTATTCAAAGCTTGCTGAATTAATTCAATCTCAAGTTTTTCCAATGACAAACCAGATTCAGGTAACGAAACAATACTTCCCAACATTGGTTTTTGTGCGTTTTTGATTTCTGCAGGCAGATTATCGACTTCAATTGTCTTTCCTGCCAACAAAATACTCATTCTTTCACAAAGATTACGTAATTCACGAACATTACCTGGCCATGAATAAGCTTTGAGGCACTTAATCGCCGCTTTACTATAAACTGCAGGCCTAACACCATATTGCTCTGCTAAAGAATGGTTGAAATGCTTGAGTAATAGTTCAAGATCCCCCGTGCGCTCACGCAATGATGGAATGTCAAGCGGTACAATATGTAAACGATAAAATAAATCTTCTCGAAAGTTGCCTTTTGCAATTTCAGCTCGAAGATCACGATTTGTAGCAACAATAACTCGAACATCAACATGTTCTGTAGTGGTTGAACCAACTTTCTGGCACTCAGATGATTCCATAAAACGAAGCAATTTCGCTTGTACAGAAAGAGACAGTTCACCAATCTCGTCTAAAAACAATGTGCCTTTATCAGCAGATTGAATGTAACCTTGTTGATTAGAAACAGCCCCGGTAAACGAGCCTTTGATATGACCAAAAAGCATGGATTCAGCTAGATTTTCAGGAATTGCAGCACAGTTAACTGAAATCAACTTCTGTGAATTTCTTTTACTACCATTATGTATGAGTTTGGCAAATACTTCTTTACCGCTGCCACTCTCACCCTGAATTAATACCGTCACGTCAGAAGCTGCTGTTATTTTAGCTGCCCAAATAACGCCATTAAGTTCTGGAGACTCCCCAATCAGACTGTTTTCAAAGTTTTCTAGTGCCATTTCGATTACTCTGCTGTGTTTCTAAATGTGTTTTAACAACTTAATTTGTATCATATACTATCAGAAATTGCTTTTATTTAAAAATGATAAAGATCAAGGCTAATAGAGTCTTATCTTACTAAAAGCATGTACTTTGGTTTGTACAAAAAATGAAATAATGACGTAATATGAAAAATAAATTCATTAATGAAGCAATAAAATTGGCACATCAGTCTGTGAGCACTCACCACGGCGGTCCATTTGGAGCAGTTATTGTACAAAACAACCAAATTATCGGCCGTGGCAGCAATCAAGTCACCACCCATAACGATCCCACTGCACATGCAGAAATCGTCGCCATTCGAGATGCTTGTCAACAAATTCAATCATTTTCACTGGCTGGGTGTACGATTTATACCAGCAGCGAACCTTGTCCCATGTGTCTTTCTGCTATCTATTGGGCGCGAATTGATTCTGTGTTGTATGCCAATTCATATAAACAAGCCACTCAAATTGGTTTTGATGACCAGTTTATTTTTAAAGAACTGAGCCTGCCCCATCAGCAAAAAAACCTGTCTATTTCCCAAGTTCAGGATGAAACTGTGCTTAAAGATGCACTGGAAGTTTTTCAAGCCTGGGAAAATTCACCATCAAAAAAACATTATTAAACCAGCAAAGCCATTAATTATCACTTTGACACAAAAAATCCGTTCGACAGACTTTGGAGAACAATGCTAAAATGGCGCTTTTGAACCCAATTATAATAAAGAAAATGGACATACTGAACTCATCTCAGCAATTAGGCCGGAAGCTGGCTAAAAATAATTCAGTCAAAATTGACTCTAATTCCAAGCCACTATTAATAATAGGCTCAAGACTTCTCACTTTTTCTGTGATGTTGTCAGGCTCATGGCTTTTTTTTGCACAGTCAGCCCTGGCAGATGTTTACCAATCCAATGGATGGCAATGTCAACCCATGGCAGGTGGTAAATGGAATTGTGCTGTTGCTGAGGGTCCATTAGCCCCTAAGTTAGATACTGCTAACGGTAAAACTCAAATCCCCCTTCCCGTTGCATCTGTTGTTGCTGTCAAACCATCTTTTCCGGAACCTGATTTTTCTAACCCTAGTACAGAGCCAACGGGTGGTAGTGCTGTTATACAGCCAAGAGTAAAATCACGTGCAGCTGCTGATTCAAGATTATGGTCAAGTTGTGCCATACAACCACTTGAGGAATATGACCGCAGTAGCATGGCTGCGCAAGCCGATGAAAGCACAAATATTGAAGCAGACCATGCACAATCCCCTGATAGTGAACAAATTAATTTCGAAGGTAATGTAGTTATTACCAAAAACATTCAGAAACTCACTTCAGATAAAGCAACTTATAACAAGGCTTCCAGTGTATTTAATGCCGAAGGCAATGTCATAATAACTGAGCCTAATATGGTGCTTAAAGGAGATACAGCTCGTTATCAAACCGACGAACGTAAAGGGCGTCTGGATAATGCAACCTATGAATTACCCGCTCGTCCAGCACAAGGTATCGCAGATAACATTCGTTTCAAGCCTGGTGAAATTGATCTGGAAAACCCAACCTATTCAACTTGTCCTGCAGGCGATCAAGACTGGATGCTCAGTGCCAGCGAAATGGAATTACATACAGAGGAAGGGTATGGTGAAGCTACACATGCCGTCATGAGATTTAAAGGTGTCCCTATTGCTTATACACCTTATATCAACTTCCCACTCAACGATGACAGAAAAAGTGGTTTCTTAATGCCTACTATAGGCTCATCAGACACCAATGGTTTTGAGGTTGCAACACCCTATTATTTCAATATCGCACCAGATCAAGATGCAACCGTTACCCCGAGAGTTTTATCTGACCGTGGTTTAATGCTAGGTGGAGAATATCGCTATTTGAGTAAAAATCATTCGGGGGAAGTTTATGCTGAGTGGCTTAATGACAGCAGTTATGATGACAGTAGAGAAGCTGCTGATGTTGCCTTACGCGAAGGAGCCGCTGGCATAGGAACAACCGATCCTGAAGGCAATGTAAAACCTAATGATATTTCCAAAAATCGAGGCGCATTTAGTCTTCAACAACGAGCAAACTGGAACAATGGTTGGACAGGAAAAGTCGATTACAACTACGTCACAGACAATTATTACATTGATGATTTTGGTAACAATTTAAGAGACAGAAGTGAAACTCACCTGCGTCGAGAAGGCAAATTAAGATATAACGGTTCAACATTTAATTTTATGGCCCGAGCACAAGGTTATCAGGAACTTCGTGAAAACTCTCATACATACAGCCGTTTACCTCAATTAAAATTGTCTGCTAAGGAGAGTTATACACCTTATGGTATCGATCTAAATGCAGGCTTTAATTCTGAGTTTGTTATGTTCAGACAAAATTGGGATGATACTAGAGAAAACAGTACAACAACGGATCGAGTTGAAGCAACTCGCTTTCATATCAAGCCCAATGTTAGCGTCCCATTTAAAAACAGTTACAGTTTTATTACCCCAAAAGTCAGTTTAGATATGCTAACTTATAAACTAGACAATGAAGATACTGACATTACCTATTATGGCAGTACTACTAACCCTGGGAACACAATACTCACAGATGATTCCCCTTCAAGAGTTGCTCCAATTTTTAGCTTGGATAGCGGCCTGTTCTTTGATAAAGAATTGGCATTATTTGACACTCCAATGACACAAACATTAGAACCTCGTCTATTTTATCTCAATGTTCCAGAAAAAGATCAGGATGACCTTCCAAAGTTTGATACAAGTGTTTCCACATTTAGCTTTAACCAATTATTCAGAGATAATCGTTTTACTGGAGTCGATCGTTTAGGCGATGCTAATCAATTAACTGCAGCATTGACCAGCCGTTTTATTAATAATGACACCGGTTCTGAATTATTTACAGCCTCGATTGGGCAAATTTACTACTTTGAAGACAGAGAAGTCAGTTTAAATTATAAAAGAGACGGCACTCCCCTGCCAACAAGTAAAGAAGATCTAACTGAATCCAGCTCCAGCATTGCCGCTGAAGTCACCAGCCGTTTTGCACCGAGTTGGTATACCTCTTATTCATTGCTCTATGACCCTCATGATGATGGTCGAACAGAAGAAAGTCGATTCCGCTTACAGTATAAGTCTGACTTATACCATATAGCCAATTTGGACTATTCTTACCGTGCTCAAGACTATGAACAAGTTGAAATGTCCACTTACTGGAAAATTGCCCCTCAGTGGCAAGCATTAGCGCATTGGTATTACTCACTTTATGATGATAATACAATAAACAACGACGCACGCAACGGTTATACTCTGGACTCAAAAATCGGTGTGGAATATGATAGCTGTTGCTATGCTCTGCGATTTATTGTTGGCCGAGAGCAAACTGATTATTATACTGATGCAGATGATTACATCATGCTACAAATTCAATTTAAAGGTCTTGGCTCTTTTTCTCAATCAGTTGCAGGCCCAGGACAAAATTTACAAGAAGATATTCCGGGTTTTACACCTTGGAGCAATTAGGACTTTAGAAAATTTATTTTCATAAAAGTCATTATCCCAGTGATTAGGAATTTAGGAAATTTATTTTCGTAAAAGTCATTATCCCAGTGATTAGGACTTAGAAAATTTATTTTCGTAAAAGTCATTATCCCAGCGATTAGGATTTACAATGCGATTTAAAGTAACACCGACAATTCATACACTCATTAAAAAAACGCTATATACTGGCGTGCTCTGTATTGGTTTATCCCTTAGTTCTGTTTTATCCGTAGTACAAGCAGAGGAAATTGTCTCTTTGGACAGCATTGTTGCAGTCGTAAATGACGATGTCATCACTCAGTTAGAACTCAAAGATGAATTTCGTGAAGTCGTTAAGAACTTAAAAAAACAACAGGCCAAATTACCCCCAGCCAATGTTTTGGGTAAGCAAGTTCTGGAACGCATGATTTTAAAAAGAATACAACTTGATCTGGCTAGCCGTACAGGAATTAAAGTGGATGATACCACTTTAAGCAGGGCTATAAACCGAATTGCCGCACAAAATGGCTTATCCATAAGCGAGTTTCGAGAAAATCTTGCCAATCAGGGTATTGATTTTAGGCGTTTTCGTGATGAAGTTAAATCACAAATTATATTAAAGCGACTCGTACAACGTAACGTTATTAATAAAGTAAATATTTCTGATCAGGAAATTGAAAACTTTCTATTTAACATTGATAAACAAGGTGGTCTCGAACAGGCCTATCATATACAACACATCTTAATTGCCACTCCAGAAGGTGCATCTCCAGCAGTTATCAAACAAGCAGAAGCAAAAGCGAATAAATTAGTCACAAACTTACGTTCAGGCACTGATTTTTCATCTACTGCACTTGCTGTTTCAGATGGACAAAATGCCCTGGAAGGCGGTGATCTGGGTTGGCGTAAAGCAGGTGAAATTCCTACCCTGTTTTCTGAATCAGTCATAAAAATGAAGAAAGGGGATATTTCTGACTCCATTCGCAGCCCAAGTGGTTTTCATATCATCAAACTGGTTGATAAAAAAGGTGGTAAAGTCCATCTGGTCACACAAACCCAGGCACGACATATTCTCATTAAAACAACCATTATTAATGATAATGAGCGTGTTATAGAACGTTTAAATCAAATTCGTAATCGAATAATAAATGGTGAAGACTTTGCTACTATGGCAAAA
>JAPHSW010000208.1 GCA_026196615.1 Gammaproteobacteria bacterium
ATTGTATATGCTATCGAACAGAAAATAAAGTATACATTTTGTGAATATAGGTATTGACAAGGTTTTAGGAGAAAGTGGATATGCCCCGTTTACCTGAAGAATTAATTGCTCAAATAAAAAATAATATTGATCTGGTTCAGCTGATCCAATCTCAGAGCTACCAACTCAAAAAGAACGGTAAAGATTATCTCCTTAGCTGCCCTTGGCATGATGACAAAGAAGCCAGTCTGGTAGTGAGTCCTGATACGAATCTTTGGCACTGCATGGGTGCTTGTCAGACTGGTGGCAGTGTGATCGATTGGGTGATGAAAACTCAAGGTGTCTCTTTCCGTTTAGCCTGTGAAATTCTGCAAAAAGACCCCAGTCTGGCAAACAGCACCCAAACCGTAAAAAAAAATACCACTATCAAACTGGCTTCACCCTTAGCCGCCAATGCGGACAATCAGAAATTATTACACCAGGTGATCACTTATTATCATGAAGCCCTGAAGACTGCTCCTGAAGCATTGGAATATCTGGAACAGAGAGGACTTAATTCACCAGAGCTGATCAATACCTTTAATCTGGGTTATGCTAATCGGACTTTAGGCTATCGACTACCAGCCAAGAACCGTAAGGCAGGATCGGAGATCAGAGGTCAGTTACAGGAAATTGGTATACTCCGTAAAACGGGTCATGAACACTTCAATGGTTCCATCGTGGTGCCTGTTCAGGATGAAAACAAGCAGATTACTGAAGTTTATGGCCGTAAAATATTAGGCAATAAATTACGCAAAGGCACCGCTCAACACCTTTATTTACCTGGAGCACATGAAGGAGTTTGGAATGTTGAAGCACTGAAAGTCTATGATGAAATCATTCTCTGTGAAGCCTTGATTGATGCAATGACCTTCTGGGTACATGGGTTTAAAAATGTGACAGCCAGTTATGGGACTTCTGGTTTTACTGCTTCTCACTTAGCCGCCTTAAAACAATATAATATTAAACGGGTTCTAATCGCCTATGATCGAGATGAGGCTGGCAATACAGCTTCTAAGCAATTAGCAGAAAAGCTCAATGAGGAAGATATAGAATGTTTTAGGTTGCAGTTCCCTAAAAAAATGGATGCGAATGAATACGCTTTAAAAATGACTCCAGCGGATAAAAGCCTGGCATTAGTGATCAGAAAAGCCCAATGGATGGGTAAAGGCGAGGCTCCACAGTCTGAACCAGAAACTAATATCGAACAGGTCGAGAGTGAAAAGAAAGCAACTAAGGAAAAAAGTACCCAACCTGAACCATCCACACCCTTAGCCGCTTCTCTTGAAGCTGTTGAGCCACTAAGCTCACCCGTACCACAAACGGCATCAATCATTGAAGCTGAAATCAAAGATCATGAAATTCATATTACTTTAGGTGAACGTCATTACAGAGTTAGAGGATTAGGCGACCAAACCAGTACCCTGAAGATTAATCTAATGCTCACGTCTGATAATGGCTTCCATAATGATAAGTTAGACCTGTATAGTGCCAAACAGCGAACCGTCTTTATGAATCAAGCCAGTGATGAGCTGGCAATCAAGACTGATGTGATAAAAAAAGATCTGGGTAAACTACTCCTGAAGCTTGAAGAAATCCAGCAGGATAAACAAACTCAAGCCAATGAGAAAGATCAGCCTGTGCCACTATCAGCCCAGGAACAGAAAGCCGCATTAGAATTATTACAGGATGGCAACCTGATCGATATTATCCGTCAGGACTTCAATAAAATGGGTATTGTGGGCGAAGAAAGCAATACTCTGGTGGGTTATTTAGGTTGTGTGAGTCGAAAACTGGACAAACCACTGGCTGTGATGATCCAAAGTAGCAGTGCAGCAGGTAAAAGCTCATTGATGGAAGCCATACTGGCATTGATGCCTGAAGAGGAACGGACACAATACTCAGCCATGACAGGACAAAGCTTGTTCTATCTGGGTGAAAACAGTCTGAAGCATAAAATACTGGCGATCTCTGAGGAAGAAGGTGCCAGTAATGCCTCTTATGCTTTGAAGCTGTTACAAAGTGAAGGTGAAGTCACCATTGCCAGTACAGGTAAGGATAATGATTCAGGTCAGCTGGTCACTCAGGAATATACCGTCAAAGGCCCGACCATGTTGTTTATGACTACAACCGCCATAGACATTGATGAGGAGTTATTAAACCGTTGTTTAGTCTTATCAGTGAATGAAACCAGAGAACAAACACAGGCGATTCACCAGATCCAAAGAAGCAGACGAACACTAAAAGGCTTACAGAATAAGCTTGAACAGGATGCTATAAAAGCGTTACACCGTAACGCTCAAAGTTTATTGAAGCCTTTGCAGATTATTAACCCTTATGCTGATCAATTAACTTTCCTGAGTGACAAAACCCGAACCAGACGAGACCATGAAAAGTATTTGACTCTGATTGATTGTATAACCTTGTTGCATCAATATCAGCGACCCGTGAAAAGCATTGATCATGATGGTGAAGTCTTTGAATACATTGAAGTGACCCTGAAGGATATTGAGTTAGCTAATCAATTGGCTCATGAAGTTCTGGGCAGAACATTGGATGAGTTACCCCCACAAACTCGAAAGCTTTTAACAATGATTCAGACAATGGCAAAAGAAGCTTGTCAGTCACAACAGATTGAACGCAGTGATTACCGCTTTAGTCGCAGAGAGATCAGGGAATATACAGGATTAGGCAATACTCAGCTTAAAATCCATTGTCACCGATTGGAAGAGCTGGAATATCTGCTTGTGCATCGAGGTGGACGAGGCCAGAGCTTTGAGTATGAATTACTTTATGATCAGGAATTAAACCAGTCACAACAGCACTTAATGGGATTAATTGAACCCCAAAAGATAGACTATGATGCAAACAAGTCGGAGGTAAAGAATAAGAAGTCGGGGCAAAGGTCGGACTGGTCGGGTTCAAGTCGGCCTCAAGTCGGTGGGGTGTCGGGTTTAGATAAATCGCTACAGACCAATGATGATAAAGCTTGTGGGGGAAGTGGTCGGGATGAGGTAGAAAAAGCACAAGCCCCACAAAAAAGAAATGGTGAATCGTACCGTAGTGATAAGCTGACCAATTCTATTCCCTTAGCTGCTAATGCAGTTCAGCTGGATAAGGACAGTGTTCATGCGTAATCCCAACCAACGCAGAGGGCTGTATAAGAAGCCTAAAGCCAGAAAAAAACTGGAACATGCCAAACGTCCCGATCCTTATCAGATTGAACACAACGGCATTACCAACTATCTGAATCAGTTCTTACAATGGAGTGAAATCAAAGGACTGACAGAACAAACAGTCAGAACCCGTAAGCGTTCATTGCGGCGTTTTATAGGTTGGTGTGATGACAGGAGTCTGGAGCATCCCAGAGAGATCACTAAGCCGATACTTGAAAGCTATCAGAAACACTTGTTTGATTATCGCCAGAGTAATGGTGAGCCGTTAACGTTCAGTTCACAACATACGTTATTAACGCCTGTAAAAGCCTTCTTTAAATGGCTGACTCGTGAGAATCACATTCTATACAATCCAGCCAGTGAACTGGAATTACCCAAGCACAGACGAGGCATTCCCAAAAATATATTAAGCGTCAATGAAATGGATCGAGTTCTGAATTTACCTGATACAAGTTGTCCTTATGGCTTGAGGGATAAGGCCATACTGGAACTGCTTTATAGTAGTGGTATTCGCAGAATGGAACTGGTCAATCTGGATATCTATGATGTGGATCGGGGACGAGAAACCTTGCTAGTCAGAGAAGGCAAAGGTAAGAAAGATCGAATGCTACCACTTGGGGAACGGGCTTTATATTGGGTAGAAAAGTATCGTCTTGAGTCCAGACCACAAATGATTAATGACTCTCATGA
>JAPHSW010000129.1 GCA_026196615.1 Gammaproteobacteria bacterium
CAATTGAGATCGGCATTCAAGAACAAAACCGAATAATATCGTTAGCATTTAAAGCAATTTTAAAATGGGGGTTTTTGGAGTAATTCTACAGCCTCAACGGCATGATGAGGAATGCTAATAAAGTTTGAAAGGTTATAATTGAAGCCATTGTCTCAGTATCCCCCCCTAATTGTCGTGCGAGAATGTAGGCTGAAGGAGCAGTTGGCGTCATAAAAATGATAATGAGTACACCAGCTGAAACACCTGCCAGGCCAGTGTTGTAAATCAGTAGTGCGGCAATCAGGGGTTTCAGGCCGAACTGTACTATTGAAGAAATGGCAATAGGCCTCAAATGTCCACGAATCATTTCTGGTTTTAAAGCGGCGCCGACTGCCAGAAGACCAAAGGGTAAAGCTGCACGACCAATAATTTCTAAAATATCTCCTGTAATACCGGGTAAACCAATGCCACTTAAACTAAGAAACCAACCGATGGTACAACCTATGATGAGAGGGTTTCCTGCAACTTCACGGATAAAAGGTATTATACCTTTAAGTTTTGCCTTACCCCATATCACAAATGCTGATATGCATAATAGATTAACCAGAACAATCATGAATCCAGCTGCAATAGAAGCCATGGCTAAGCCATCAGTTCCAAACAAACCTTGAGCTACAGCAAATGCGATATAGGCGTTATAACGTACGCCTCCCTGAAATATTGATGTGAATGTTGTATTATTATCAGAAGCAATTTTTTGATGATAAATGATAAGTATTGTTGCAGAGGTTAATAATGTACCAATAACAACTAATAGCATAGATGGCCAGGATGTACCAACGAGATTTTGATTACCCAGTGTTTGAATTAGTAGGGCAGGGAATAAAACAAAATAAGTGAGTTTTTCTATTCCAGACCAGGCATCATCTGATAAAAAGTGAACTCTTTTTAAGCCATATCCAATAAAAATAAGCACCATTATTGGGATAAGAGCGATTGAGAAAGTATTCAAAGGAGGTATCCCCAGAAAAATAATATGATAAAGTCTGTCACTTAATCCATAAGCTTTTCAAATTAACTATAGTAATATTGAGCACTGTTATACTGTAAAAATTGCCAATTATCAGGAACATGCAGGTTATCATATAATGAGGCATAATAAACAAATAAAAATAGCAATAAACTGAAATGTAAAATAATTAAATTTTGTTTTTGGTTTGTGATAATATAAATAACATGGTGTTTTGTAGGCTCTTTAGTGTATTTAAATGGAGCGTATAAATATGATTATTAAACCTGTATGTAGTTCCTGAAAAATGAACAAACCCTTTCTTATCCTTCAACTTCGCCCCGAAGATGATATTTCTGACAATGAACTTGCGTCAATCTTAAAATACAGTGGTCTTGAAGAAAGTGATATTCATCGCATTCGCCTCGAAAAGAAAGGCATTCCACAAGACTTGTCATTAGATGAATATTGCGCTGTCATTGTCGGAGGTAGTCCCTTTGATTTGAGTACACCTGAAGATGATAAGTCAGAAATTCAGAAAAAAATTGAAAGTGATTTTAATCGATTGTTTGATATCATTGTAAAAAATGATTTTCCTTTTCTTGGAGCTTGTTCGGGTAATGGTTTATTAGGTTCTTATCTGGGAACTTCGATTTCTAAACAATATGGGGAACCTGTATCCTGCGTAACCTTAGATATCACTGATGAAGGAAAAAAAGATTCTTTACTTTCTGAATTTCCTGAACAAATTTCTGTATTATTAGGTCATAAGGAAGCCTGTGATAGCCTCCCTGATGGGGCAATCTTGTTGATAACTGGAGTTGCCTGTCCAGTGCAAATGTTTCGTATTGGTGAAAATGTGTATGCCACACAGTTCCATCCAGAAGGTGATAGTGAAGGCTTTATCATGCGAATAAATGCCTATAAACATCATGGTTATTTTCAACCTCATGAGTCAGAATCACTGATTGAGGCGGTTAGTCAACAAAATACGCCCTATGCACAGAAAATATTAAAGCGTTTTGTTGATCGCTATGCTTGTTGAAAATAGCCCCTTTTCTTATTCTTTTTATTGGTCTTAGTCTGCTTTCTACTCAGTATTATTTTGATATTGGTAATACATAGAAATGTGTACTTTCCAGAGAGATTACAATAATATGGCGGCTTATATCCTTAGATTATCCAATGGTGAGAAAATAACGTGAATAACGAAGTCTTTGTTTTTGAGGTTAACAAAAAGAGTTTTGATCAATATGTCTTGTTAAACTCGCATAAAATCCCCGTGATTGTTGAATTTATGGGGGTATGGTCAGGTCCATGTAGCGCAATGGATAATATATTATCGGGCTTAGCCAAAGAGTTCGCCGGACAGTTTATCTTTGCTAAGGTAGATATTGATGAACAAGCTGAACTTGTTAAAGAACACAAAATAGAAAATGTTCCGACATTGCTTGTTTTTAGTAAGGGAGAATTGACTCGTACTGAGGTTGGTGAATTAAAAGAAAACGAAATTCGTGACTTACTTAAAGACCTGGGTATTTATCATCAATCTGATTTGATACGAGAGCAAGCTCGTGAAAAACATATTGCCGGAGAGACATCTCAGGCTATTATTCTATTAACAGAAGCCATTAAAGCAGACCCATCCAATACTCGCATTGCTATGGATATGGTGCAAATTTTTATTGACATTGGTGAACTGGAACAAGCCAGCAGTTTGTATGCTCGTTTGCCTGAAGCAAGCCATGAAACAGAAATGGGTAAGTCTTTGAATGGTCAATTGACTTTTGCATCACTCGCAGCAAAACTTGATAAGCCTGAAGTGCTTAAAAACAGATTACTAACAAACCCAACTGACTTTGATGCACAATTTGATTTATCGATTTGCCTTATCGCGCAATACCAATATCAAGAAGCAATGGATAATCTGTTTAATATTTTGCAAAAAGATTCGGAATACAAAAATGGTGCTGCAAAAGAAATGATTATTACCATTTCTAATATGATAGCACCTACTGATAATGATTTAGCACAAGAAATCAGGCGGAAGTTGGCCAATTTATTGTCTGAATAGTGGGATAATAATGATGAAAAAGAGTAAAACACTCACTTTATGATTATTGGATAAAGAACCCCGATTCTGGAATCGGGGCTATTTGGATTTCTATTTTTTTTATGGTTATCTTTCTAGAGCGACCAATGATTATGACGTCTCCAGCTTTTGCCCTCTTTTTCATGTTTTTTGATAAAAGCAATGATTTTTTGTTTTTGTTCATTATTTAAATCGGCATGAAAGTCTATTAGCTTATCGATGACTGGCTCAGCATTAGCTGCTAGTTTTTCTGTTTTGGATTTAAATAAAAGTTGAATTTCTTGCTTATTTAATCGTTCGCTTTGTATCATATTTTCCACTTGCTCAAAATGAGAAGATTTATCTTTCTGCATTTTAGCACGAGCTTTTAATGCTTCATCTTTTACTTCCACCAGTTTTGTTTTTTGATTTTCATTGAGTTCTAATTTATCAGATATTTTTGAAATAACCCAATTAGCTTTATCTTCTGGACTATGATTAAAACATCCAACTAAACTGACTAAAATAATAGAAGTTATAGTGATTAATGCTACTTTCTTTTTGGTAGACATGTTTTTAATTCCTCGTGTTTTTGTTTAAAGTAGGTATAGTTTAGGCTTCTGTCCTGACAACATCTTTTCAAATAAGTAACATATATGTAACAAAGTGTAACAGTGATAAATAATGATCAATAAATAGAGTAAAATATAAACAATGACATATTTGCTTATAGATGATGATCAAGATATTTGTGAGTTATTAAAAGAATATTTTGAACAATTTCAGATTAAATTACATACGGCTTTAACGCCTTCTTCAGGTTTGCTTATTTTAGAAGAGCAAGAACCTCAATGTATTATTCTTGATGTGATGCTTCCTGAAATGGATGGTTTCTCTTTGGTGAAAAAAATACGCGAGTTCTCAGATATCCCTATTATTATGCTCACTGCTCGAGGTGATGTCACCGATAGAATTATTGGTCTGGAAATTGGAGCTGATGATTATTTACCCAAGCCGTTTGAACCAAGAGAACTCATGGCTAGATGTCAAAGTTTAGTACGACGGATTAATAAAGAGACGAAATCATCATCTTCTATTCGTTTTGTAGGAATAGAAATTAACACTGAAAATAAGCAGGTCTATCTTGATAAAGAGGAATGTTTGTTAACATCAACGGAGTATGAAACATTAGCATTGCTTGCCAAAAATCCAGGTAAGGTATTTAGTCGCGATGATTTACTAAATGAAATAAAAGGTGTGAATGCGGAATTATTCTCTCGTTCTATTGATATTATGATGAGTCGATTAAGAAAGAAATTAAAAAATGAAGATAATAGACAATACATTCAAACAGTCTGGGGACGAGGTTATCAGTTTGTTGGAGAAAAAGAATGAGTGGCAGCCAACGCTTTAGAGATAAAATTCACTCTTTGAGTTTAGGTGCTCGAATTGTCTGGGTTTTTATATTCATGGCTGTCTTTTCAATTTTTATATTTGGTACTGCCTTTAAATTAGTTACGAATACGGATGAAAAACCACTATTAACTAAACTTATAAGTGACTATGGAAGTTATTTAATTACTGAGTTAGGTGAACCTGCTCAGTTGTCTCAGGCAAAAATAATAGCTGAACGTACGGGGATGAAAATCTATATAGAAAGAGAAAATATTATTATTGGAACAACAGATATACCTATAAATCCTAAATGGAATAAAGGGTATGACCATCATAAGTTCACCCATAATGATTTAATTTTTCATTTACGTTTTATTCATGGACAAGCCATATTAAGTGTGAAAAAGCCTACAGAAACAATTATTTTTGTTGTTTCATTCAGAAAAGCACCCTATGAAGTTGGTCTAATATTCCTGGTTTTTTTATTGTCGGTTATGCTTGTGATTTACATTGCCTATCGATTGGTACGTAAATTAATTGAACCGATTCAATTGATAGGAAAAGGGGTATCAACTTATGCTAAAGGTGACTTAAGCTATCGAATTGAAAAGAAGCGTAATGATGACTTAGGAGAATTAACAGAGCATATCAACCAAATGGCTGGTCAATTAAACAACATGCTGGAAGCTAAGCGCCAACTATTATTAGCTATTAGTCATGAACTAAGAACACCATTGACAAGGATGAAAATTACTCTGGAATTGCCATGGAATGAAAAGAATAAAATTCGTTTAAATAGTTCTTTGTCTCAAATGGAAAAATTATTATCAGAATTATTAGAGAGCGAGATGTTGGTTAATGATCATCATGTTTTAGATTTTCAGAAAATATCTGTTAATCATTTAATATCAGACCTAATTGAGCAAGAGTATTCAGATAATTCCCAGATTAAATTACGATTGACAGAGCAAGATTCTCAAGTGAGTGCAGATGCAGTTCGTATTCGCTTATTAATAAGGAATTTATTAAGCAATGCAATTAAATATGGCTCAGAAAATCCAGTTACGATTGCAACTCAGATAGAAAATAATCAAGTAATTCTAAGCGTCTCAGATGAGGGGGAAGGAATTGAAGAATCTAATTTGCCTCATTTATATGATGCATTTTACAGAGAAGATCAGGCCAGGCAGAGACAAACAGGTGGTAGTGGTTTAGGTTTGTATTTAGTTAAATTGATTGTTGATGCTCATGAGGGAAGTATTAATATTCAAAGTAAAAAAGGAAAGGGAACAGTTGTTACGGTTTCATTAAGTCAATTTCTTGAAAAATAATGTTAACAATAACTCTTTATTGGTTGCGTAGTTTGCTTGGCGTTATTCCGTAATGTCTGTGAAATGATTTAGTTAATGTGCGAGCAGATGAAAAGCCAACAAGATCAGCAATATATTCTATTGTATGCTTTGAATACTTAATTAAGTGATAAGCTTTTGTCATTCTCCATTTCAATATCGATTAACTGCACTGTCATCTATATTGGGGCATTTTGTTTGATATTGGAAAAATGCAGTACTGGTGGCAATGAGTTAAGAATTGGATGTAAGATATCCTTGTCGTAATCAATAAGACCACACATAAGCTTGTTTGTGATTTTTCCACTTTGAAACAGTGGCATACCATGTTCCTGCTAAAAATAAAGACATGATTTATACCGAGGCTTATCCAATTTTAATGACTAAATAATTATTTTCATAACTATAAGTGATGAGCATATATCTTTTTTTAAGATAATCTAGAGCAGCTGATAATAATCCCCGTTAGGATTTATCATAACGGGGAAATTTAGGATTGTATTTATTATTTTGTTTTACGTTTATAGCCAATACCTGCAAGGCCGAGCAATATCAAAGCTAGAGTTGTAGGTTCTGGTATTGTGTTACCTGTATTGAAATCACCTGTTGCATTCATTGATATCTTATATGCGTCAGAAACTGACCCATGCCAATCTGCTCCTTGCTCTGTTGTTCCTACCATTGAAAACCAATATCCCAACGGACCACCATAATTAGCTCCTGCTAGTGTTATTTTATATGGAACAAATGCCTCCATAGTAAGAATCCTTAAGGCGGTTACAGCATAACCTGCACCAGCTGCATAACTATTACTTCCAACTGTTACCATGTCTGTTGTAAATGCATCATCTACAAAAATAGAATGTCCATCATCACCACCAGCTCCCAATCTAACTGTCTGATTTATGGCTGACATGATATATGTTTCAAAAATATGACTGCTTCGAGTTCCACCTGTGCCACTAAAACTATCACTCCCTGATGACCATGGGCCATAGGAACCTGTTACATATCCTTGGTGTGTGGCTCCTGCAAACTGAGAAGTTGAGGTGTAATAAAAAGCTGAACTACTAATAACGGGATTGGGTTCAAGATGAGAATATGACCATAAATTATCAGTTGAAGCTGGGTTAGTTATTATTGCCTCTGAGGTAATAGGAATTGCAGAAACTTGCATGGATAAAATAAAGCTGAAGGTTAAAATAATAAGCTGGATAGACTTTTTCATATAATTCTCCAATTATTTTTCTTCTTACTAGAATTTTTTATAACATAATAAAATCTGCATATACTATGCCATAGAAAAAATAGACTTACATTTCAAGTGGTTATTTTTTTGTAAGTGTATTCATTTGTTTTATAGGTGAATACCCGTAATGTATTTGTAAAAAATATTGACAATATTTTAAGATTATTACGATTTAAAGGAAGCAAGGAGGAAAAACTATGGACAATTAAAGATTATACCTTTGTAACGTTGATTAACATCCTAATTATTGTAAAAAAAACTGACATGGATTGATCTATATCATGACACAAATGAATAGATAAGGGTCACTATGAGTATTGCTCTTATAAATAGTCTGTGTTGAGTGTGTTATGTTTGAATCAATACAAATAATGTATGCTGTACTTATTTCTTATTCAAGAGTTTACACATGAAGAAAATAAATTTTATTTTTCGAACTGTTCTAATTAGAACAGTTGAAGTTAAGCAGGGTGAATTGAGTGCATTATTATGGTCATTCAGTTATTTCTTTGTATTATTGTGCAGTTATTACATTATTCGACCTATGCGAGATGAAATGGGGATACTTGGAGGTGTTGAAAATCTTCAATGGTTATTCACCGGTACGCTTTTGGCTATGACGATAGCAATCCCTCTGTTTGGTTGGGTAAGCTCACGATTTCCCAGGCAAAAATTTTTGCCCTATATTTATTTATTTTTTATTGTCATGTTGATTATGTTTTATTTTTTAATGGAAGGTTCAACTACGCAAATTAATGTAGCTCGTGCATTTTTTATATGGACTAGTGTTTTTAATCTATTTGTCGTTTCTGTGTTTTGGAGTTTTATGGCTGATCTGTATAGTAATGCTCAGGCGCGACGACTTTTTGGAGTGATTGCTGCAGGGGGTACACTGGGTGCTCTGACAGGGCCTGCTATAACGGCTTTTCTGATTGAACCCCTTGGGACAAGAAATTTATTATTGGTGTCTGCTGTGCTTTTGTTGTGGGCAATTGTCTGTATAGCTAGACTATCGGTATGGTCAGAGTCTAATCTTAATGATGAGAAGGAGCTAAGAACCAGAGGGTATGAAAATCAGCAGGAAAAATTATTAGGTGGTAGTATTTGGTCAGGTATTTCTATGGTGTTTAGTTCGCCTTATTTGTTGGGTATCTGTTTATTGATGCTATTGTTTTCCACATTGGCAACATTTTTGTATTTTATGCAGGCACAAATAATTCAGGATACTTTTTCTGACTCAACTCAACGTACAGCAGTCTTTGCATCAATCGACTTAGCCGTGAATGCGTTAACTTTACTTATACAATTATTTCTCACTCACCGACTCATCAAATGGTTCGGTTTGGCGGCGGTATTGATGATTGTTCCACTTATGCTGGCAATAGGATTTGTTCTGCTTAGTATCTCACCTGTACTATCAATCTTGATGATGGTACAGGTGATTCGAAGAGCTGGTAATTATGCAGTGATGAGACCTGCACGTGAAATGCTTTATGTGGTATTAAGTCGAGAAGAAAAATATAAAGCAAAAAATGTGATTGATACGGTTATTTATCGAGCGGGAGATGCGGTTAGTGCCTGGATCTATGCAGGTATGCGAAGTATAGGACTCAGTCTTTCAGGTATTGCATTAATCGCAGTACCACTGGCCTTGTTTTGGGCCTGGATTGCTTTTAGTCTGGGAAGGCAACAGACAAAGATTGCTGAAAAATAAAACATTGATAATATACTAAAGAGAAACTATTGATTATTTATACTCTGTAGAGGAGATGAAGAAAATGGAATATAAGCAAGTGATCAATCGACGTCAATTTATAAGTTTGGCAATGGCGTTGGGAGCAGGCTTAATGCTTCCAGGTAATGTGACTGCGTCATCATCTGCACAAATACGTAAAACGATTACCAAAAGTGGAGAAAAATTGTCAGTTATTGGTATGGGCACTTCGAGAACTTTTGATATTACAGGTGATACTGAATTGCTATCAAGGTTGGAACAAGTTTCCCAGACATTTTTTGATATGGGTGGTGAAATGATTGACTCATCACCCATGTATGGAGCATCTCAAAAGGTCATTGGCCAGATACTCTCAAAGCTCAATCACAATGATCAATTATTTTCTGCAACGAAAGTCTGGATTGAAGGCTATCAGGAAGGTATTGAACAGATGGAGTATTCGAGATTGCTGTGGGGGATTAAGAAATTTGATCTGATGCAGATTCATAATCTACTTGATTGGAAAACGCATTATGAAACTCTGCAGCAAATGAAAGCTGAAGGAAAAATACGTTATATTGGTATTACTACTTCACATGGACGTTACCATGAGCAACTGAAAGATATTCTGTCGAATAATGACTTTGATTTTGTTCAACTGAGTTATAATATAGCAAACCGAGATGTTGAAAGAGAGTTATTGCCCATTGCTATGGAAAATGGGGTTTCGGTAATTGCAAACCGTCCTTATCAACGCGGAGCATTATTTCAGAAAATAAGAAATAAGCCCTTGCCTGAATGGGTTCAGGAATTTGATTGTACTTCATGGGGACAATATTTCTTGAAGTATATTGTATCTCATCCAGCAATTACCTGTGCTATACCCGCTACTACAAAAGTGAAACATATGAAAGACAATATGTTGGCTGGCAGGGGACGACTACCGACGCCTGATCAAAGAACACAGATGCTTAAGTATTTTGAATCATTATAAGAGTAATTCATCGTTCAAGTAGAAAATAGGCTTAAAGATTTAATTAAGGCTTTATTGTTCACTCCGTTGTTATTAGTTTGTGGTTAATCAGTTCATAGGAAAAATTCTACTTGAATATACTAAAAAAAAGTTTTGCGAATAATCGGTCTCTTCTGATTATTTATTATTGCACTATCTTAACCTTCTGTTCGTTATATGCTGCTCAACCCATTCAACCAGTTTTTCAGGAAGAATTTAATTTAACTCAATTGCAAGCTATTTTATTCACTAGTTTAATGATGTTGCCTCTGGGGTTCGCACCACTTTTTTATGGTTATATCCTGGAAAATTTTTGTACCAGACAAATGATAAGTCTTGCTGTTTTAGCATTGGGAATTATGGAGTTTTTATTTGCATGTTCAGGGAATTATTGGGTTCTATTGAGTCTTAGAGCTTGTCAAGGATTAATAATCCCAGCAGTTTTAACCGGATTAATGAGTTATATCTCCCTGACGAGTAAGCATGAAGATATACAACACAATATGGCATTGTATATTGGTGCAACTATTACCGGAGGATTTCTTGGACGTTTTTTATCAGGTCTATTTACTGAACTTTTTGGATGGCGAGTTTTCTTTTTTATATTAGGCGTATTACTCGTACTTGGATACTATTTTTTACGGCATTTAGATAGTGATGGGCGTTTGGAGTTAAGTAAACCCAATATTTCTCAAGTATTTGATATATTAAAAGATAAGCGTTTTCTATGGATTTATTTGTCCATTTTTTTTGTTTTTATAGTATTTGCTGCAGTTCTAAACTTACTACCTTTTGAACTTAAGTCAAATAATCCTGATTTTAGCGAAACAGGAATAGGTTTGATGTATTTAGGATATATTATGGGAGTCTTAATCTCTTTCTTTAATCGGAGATTACTCAAACTATTTACTAAAGAAAGCACTTTAGTTATGACAGGGATTGTTATTTTTATAATAGGTACTTTAGGTTTTTCTTTCAGTGATTATAGACTCATGTTTATTTTTATGTTTGTTTTTTGTACAGGTATGTTTACCATTCATACTATATTATCAGGTTTTTTAAATAAGTTATCTAAACAGAATAAATCACTAACTAACGGAATTTATCTCTCTTTTTATTACACTGGTGGCGCTATTGGCTCTTTTTTTCCTGGAATACTATATGAATTCTATGGTTGGAATGTTTTCTTGTTTAGTATGGTTGCTGTCTTATTAATAGCCTTATCTTTCATATGGAGATTAAAAGGAATGGGATATTAGCAATGCTTATTTTCTTATGCTGATTAATTGTTTCCTCATAAATATTAGTATGTATTGACTAGATTAGCTTTTAATTTAGAGCTACCATGTCATAGAAGCCAATATATCTTACGTGATAGGGGGAAGCGTTGAATATTCATGGTAAAGTTATTTGTAGTTGGATTGATGATATCTTATTTGTTGAGGCTATAGGTCCTTTTAATAATGAAGGTGTAATAAATGCTGCAAAATTGTATTTAAACACTATTCAAAACCGAAAATTTTCTAAGTTTTTTGTAGTAGAAATTTGGGATGAAGAAAGTCTCGGATCTCCTAGCTCTTACAAAGATGTCAGTAAGATGTGGAATGCTTTAAATGACAATGGTTGCATTGCTTTTGCTCTTGTTGTTTCCAGCAATATACAACAATTAATTGCAAGGCAAATTATTCCTGATATTGGGGAAATATTTTTTAACAAAGAAGAGGCTGTGAAATGGATTTCTCAGAAAAAATAACTAGGTAATAGTATAATTAACTACACTTTATAAACAATTATGCTTTATAAATAACATTTCAATTCATTCTTATCATTTTGTGTGTTTAGTCTTAATGATAACCTCTTTATAAAATATATTTAAAAAATCAATAACTGATATTCATAAATACAATTTCTAAGTTTCTATGCCTTATTTTAATATGGAGATAAAAATCTAATTAAAGGGCATAATCACTATGAATGCATATCTCTCTGATATTTTAATACTAGGCCTTATCTTCATCGCAGTTAGTTTAATTATTCTTGTCAATTTTGTGTTTGAAATGTCACAAGTTGATAAGAATAAATGGTTTTTGGGTATTGGACTTGGTTCCGGTATCATTGCTTTTAGTTTAAAAATTATGCTGATTGTGACTATCAGTTCATTTCCGACACAAGCATTGGAGTTGTTTCCCAAAAAAGAATATATAAAAGAAAGTGCCGAATATAATGAAAACAAGAAAATAAATAAAAATTCTCATTATAGTCATGGATACTCATGGAAATCACTTCCTGAAATTGCTCCATCTCCTATAGATAATCCAACAACACCTGAAAAAATTGCTCTAGGTAAGAAGCTTTTTTTTGATAAAAGATTATCTTTTGATAACTCAATATCATGTGCCTCTTGTCATGAGTTATCAAAAAACAAAGGTGGGGGCGATGGATTGGACAGCTCAATAGGTATAGATGGTAAGAAAGGAACACGTAATGCTCCAAGTGTTTTTAATACAGCCTTTCAAAATGTACTTTTTTGGGATGGTCGTGCAAACTCATTAGAAGAACAAGCCGTAGGACCAATACTCAATCCTATAGAAATGGGAATGCCTTCAATTGAAGCTGTAGAAAAAAAGATAAGCTCTATCGAAGAATTTCAAGAACTATTTCCTGAAGTTTTTCCTGATGACTCATCGATCACTATAAAAAATATAGCAAAAGCAATTGCTGCGTTTGAACGAACATTAATTACACCTGATTCACCTTATGATCAGTTTATAAAAGGTGATGTCAATGCTTTAACAGAGCAACAAAAAAGAGGTATGGCTCTCTTTGAATCAGTTGGTTGTATTCAATGTCATTCGGGGCCAAACTTTAGTGGTTCAAGTTTTATTTCAGAAAGCAATAATGGTGCTTTTAGAATTTTTCCTGCTAACTCAAACTCAAAGTATATCTCTAAATATCTTCTTTCAGATGATCTCGGAGTTGTTGAAAATTTTACAGGACTTAATAAAGGAAATAGTAAAGGTGTTTGGCGTATCCCATCATTAAGAAATATCAACATAACAGCACCATATTTTCATAATGGCTCAGTCACTGATCTGAATGAAGCTGTTAGAATAATGGCGAATGCTCAACTCAATAAAAATATTAGTAATAATCGATCAGATGATTCTGAAATCTATTGGTCTACTGAATCAAAACAAATATTTAGTACAGAAAATCAAGCATTAGATGATGGTGAAATTAATGATATTGTTGATTTTCTTAAATCGTTGACAGGAAAAATACCAGAACACAAGAGCTAAAAAAATAAGCAAATAATGGTTAAAGTTATAAAGGTTTATGATGAGTATTATAGATTTTATGGATATAATTATTGTAATGGTGAGTTAAATTTTCTTTATAGCTTATTAATATTTAGAAAAACTTTCAGGGTGAATTTTATTGATACTTTGAATGATATTTTTTAGAACAATTAGTTTTTAAAGTCTAGATACTGATGTATCCCCACAAATTTAAGAGAAAATTCGTGGTTTAAATAAGATCGACTTTCATGGTGAAATATGATCAAATTTGTTTCGACCAAAAAACA
>JAPHSW010000237.1 GCA_026196615.1 Gammaproteobacteria bacterium
CTATATTATATCAAAAACTTGCAATTTTAGCACCTGTAATGAAAGAATATATCCTTACAAATCAAAGTGCTATGATTTATTCAGGTTCGACTATTTAAAAAATCGTTGACATACACCTCATAAACGTTAAAATACACGCCATCAAATCAAAGCGGGAATAGCTCAGCTGGTAGAGCACGACCTTGCCAAGGTCGGGGTCGCGAGTTCGAATCTCGTTTCCCGCTCCAATTTGATTTTTGTTTTATTGATTACTTTTACCTACCTAAAAGTATCAAGTATACTCAAGAAATAAACTCCACTTATATTTGTAAAATTCATTAACACATATAGTGAAGTACTGTTTTTTTTGGCTGAATGGCAGAATGGCTATGCAGCGGATTGCAAATCCGTGGACCTCGGTTCGACTCCGGGTTCAGCCTCCATTAAACAGAAGATTTTTCTTGTACCATTTGTGACAATTGTTGCGGGAATAGCTCAGTGGTAGAGCACAACCTTGCCAAGGTTGGGGTCGCGAGTTCAAGTCTCGTTTCCCGCTCCAAACACACCTGTTTGCCCAGGTGGCGAAATTGGTAGACGCAAGGGACTTAAAATCCCTCGGTGGCAACACCGTGCCGGTTCGATTCCGGCCCTGGGCACCATTTAAAATCAATTACTTACCTTGATTTTAAGTTTTTCAAAAAATCATCACTTTTTCTTATGTAGACTCTTAAGATTATTAGATATCTTCTATATATACCCATTCTACAAGCTGTAAATATTTTTTAATAATCCAGCTTAGAATTCTAATATGTAGTTTTTGTTATCAATTCTTTTTAGTGTAATGTAATCTCTTCCATAGGCATCTAGTATTTCTGATGTGATGCGTTCATTTTTTTTAAGATAGCCGGATGCTTCTAATTTCCCTTTAATATAACGACCTAGAGTTTGTCTGCCACCTGATTGCTCACTTGTTGCAAGAGCTTTTCCATAGTCTGATGCAACTGTCATTTTTAGTTTATAAACATTATCATCTTCTTTTATGAAAGCGTTAAACTCTCCGTAGCGTGAATTCTTGCCCACTGTTTTTAGTTCGCTTATAGGATAGCACTCATGTTCTCTATCTTCTTTTGAGGTAGTAATTTCTACCTCATACCAAGGTCTGGGTGCATAGAGGCCATTTTTATTCTTTCTTCCTTTATCAAAGTATAAGTTAAGAGATGATGCGAGTTGTTTATCTACTCTAAGTTTAATTTGCATTTCAGCTATTACTGGGCCTTTTGGAAATTCCAATACTTTGTAGTCTTCAAGTAACTTACTTGGTTTCAATATTGGAGTAGTGGTGGCTTTAAGATCTACTTCACTAAGTTCAACTGTTGTCTCTTGGGAAAAGAGAAAATCTAGGTATTCCTTGGTAGCATCCTGTGTTTTTTCATCAGTTATTTTTGCAGTGCATTCCCACCTGGATTTAAATCCAGGTTCTGAAAAGTTAGAAGAACCAAGATAAACATCATCATCTATATGATATATTTTTCCATGATATTCTTTAAGAGAAATATAAATACCATTATTGGGGTTTATTTTTCTAAGTGCTTTATCTAAGGTTGTAAGGGTTAGGTGTTGTTTGGCTCTTATGCCACTATGGTATATCATACCAATAAGAATTCTGCATTGACCTGATTTCTTTTTTGATAATCGTAATAATGCTGGCTTTAACTCCTCAATTAAAGATGCTCCAAAATAGCCAGTTGCAATTGTTAAACTATTAGCATCTTTTAGGGTTGAGGTAAATTTTGTTTTAAAGTTGCCCCCATGTTTAGCTTCATTGGTAAATAACATCTTTTAAATCTCTCTTGATTTGATTATGAAGTTTGATTGATAGTATTAGTTATTATAGTCACACATTTATCAAGTTCTTTTGTGACTTCAGTTTCCCAAAAGCGTAATATTCTCCAACCTTGAGCTATTAGTATTTCATTGACCAATTTATCACGAGCAATGTTTCGTTCAAGTTTTGATATCCAATAATCTTGGTTTGATTTGGGAATTGATTTGCCTTCCTGATAGAGCCTTCCATGCCAAAAGTCACTATCTACAAAAATTGCAATTTTCCGCCCTTTTAAATAAATATCGGGTCTCCCAAAAATTTTTTTGCCATGAATTCTATATCGTATACCTTTATTCCAAAGTTTTTTACGTAATCGTAATTCAGGTTTAGTATTTTCTGACCTGATATTTTGCATATTTCTTTTTCGTTGTTCGATTGTTAAATTGTCCATAACATTATTTTTCATTGTTGTACAATTATCAAATGGGATATTTATTTTTAAATCATTATTTCGTATAGTACTATTGTCAACAGATGAGAGAGATATATCAAGTTTAACAGTTATATATGGATCATCACGATGTTTTTTGTGATCTTATTGCTATTGTTGTTTAACTCTTCGAAATATTGATTGATTTTAAAATGCTATTTCTATTTTAGTGATGAATTATTAAATAACTGAGAGTAATGTGAAAAGAAAAAATTATAGATTAGGTGAATTATTCTGTGGTCCAGGAGGGATTGCTCTTGGTGCTAGAGATGCAGAAGTTTATGATCCTACGTCGGATACAACTTTTAACATTAGTCATTTATGGGCTAGTGATTATCATTCAGAGACATGCGAAACATATAAACACAACTTTAAAGATGTAAATGTAATTTGCGAAGATGTAAAACTTCTTGATATTGACTCTTTAGGAAAAATAGATGGTTTTGCATATGGATTTCCATGTAATGATTTTAGTCTTGTTGGTGAAACAAAAGGCTTTTCTGGGGAGTTTGGCGGTTTGTATACTTATGGTATTAAAGTCCTGAATAAGTATAATCCTGATTTTTTTATTGCTGAGAATGTTGGTGGATTAGCTAGTGCTAATGAAGGTAAAGCATTTAAAAAAATTATTCAGGATTTAAAAAATGCAGGGAAAAAAGGGTATGAACTTACAGTACATAAATATAAATTTGAAGAATATGGATTACCACAAAAAAGACATCGTCTCATTATTGTAGGTATCAATAAATCATTAAAAACAAAATTTCAAGTGCCTGCTCCAACTCATGTTAATGACTACACTTCTGTAAAAGAAATATTTGAAGAGTGTCCGATTAGTTCCAATAGCCCAAATCATGAATATACAGCCCAATCAAAGACGGTTGTAGAAAGACTGAAATATATTAAACCAGGACAAAATATATGGCAGACTAAATTACCAAAACATCTACAGTTGAATGTTAAAGGTGCTAAGCTTAGTCAAATTTATCGCAGACTTCATCCTGATGAACCTTCATATACTATTACTGGAAGTGGTGGGGGAGGAACGCATGGATACCACTATTCTGAAAATAGAGCTTTAACAAACCGTGAGAGAGCAAGAATTCAAACTTTTCCTGATGACTTTGTATTTATGGGCAAAAAGGAAAGTGTTAGACGACAAATAGGTATGGCAGTTTCTCCTGAAATGTCTAAAATTCTTTTTGAATCCATTTTAAAAACATTAGCAGGTATCGATTATTCTTCAATTCCACCACGATATATGTAGAGGATAAATTTGATCCTAAAATTATTAGAAACACTATGAATTAGTGACATGTTATGAATGCTCAGACTCCACTATCGAAGAATTAAGATAGAAAAGTAATTATCTTTTAGAATAATAAACAGGTATTTAATTTTTAAAACTAGTTCATAGGTAAGATCTTTAGGAATTGAATTGAAGCCCCATAAATGATCAAATAGTTGTTTCTGACGCAATTATTATGATATCCAAAGGCTTCAAATGAA
>JAPHSW010000109.1 GCA_026196615.1 Gammaproteobacteria bacterium
GGTATTACCGGATATCGTGGGAGAAGAATTAGTTAAGTAGATACCACGTGTTCCATTATCATGAATGTGATTATTACTGATAGTGCCCGAAGAATCCTTCAAATAAAGGCCATAAGCATTCTGATGAATTTCACTATCACTGATATCAATACTGCTATTCGTGACATTTAGTCCTTTAGAGGCATATTCAATTACAACGTGTTTAAACACTGCTTCAGATGTACTATTGGTAATCTCAATACCTGTCCAGTCATTTGCTTTTGGACTGGTTTTAGTGCTCGTAAAATGAATAGGGTCTATAGTAGTGCCCTGAGCATTTAAAGCTCCATTGACAATCAATTTTGTATTTGAATCAAATTTAACGATTGCGCCTGGTTCGATATTCATCACTGTATCAGCAGAAATTGTCACATCAGAGACAACCGTATAAGTCGTATCTGCTGTCAATGTTACATTTTCTAATGTACCTGAAATATCACCGGCTGGAACAGGGCTTGTAGGAATGGCAGTGCTGACTTCAATCATAGGTAAGACAATCTCACCTAAAACTGCTCGTTTTAACACTAATAAATCCGCCACATTCAGTTCACTGTCAGAGGCATTAAATGGTGCGATATCTGCAATAAAAGCTTCATCGTCTGATAATGCAGGGGTCAGTGTATTGGTCAGAGATTGTTTGAGAATTAGATAATCAGCAAGGGTAATCAAACCATCTGGTGCCCCTCGGGGTGCCAAATCACCTGATTGTTTAAGGGCTGCCTGTGAGTGAGAAACAGAAAAAAAACAGATGAATATTAATAAAACAAGATTCCATTTTATTGGACACAGTGACAGAGTGTATTTTAAAAAAGAGTTAAACACAGTTGACCCCATTTAGATTGCATGAATATTTGTAAGTTTCGTTAACAATCTTAGTTAACTTTAATTAAGTAAGGTGACAGTGGGTAATGGCCCTGCCACTTCATTGCCATCCAGGTCAAAATAACGAATTGAGGTCAAGCTGGGGACATCATGGAATTCATTGATGTCTTTGGAGAGTAAGATGGATAGGTCAATATCGGTGTAACGCATTTTGCCTGTGCTATTGACCAGATAAGCAGTAATAGTATCACCATTACGTTGCCAATCAACAGTGTGATGTGGACGTTGAGCCTTTATCGAGGATTCTGATACGACACGAAGGTCATCATCAGAAACGGCGGTATAAACGACCTTCTCTCTGGAAGGTGCAAAGATAACCACTTCTGCTGCGGCATATTCAGGCCATTGTGTCTGACCTTGAGTTTGTGACACCTTGACCCGAGGCTGCGGAGCAAGACGATTGATATCTGCAACACTGTTTCCACCACTTTGATGATACAGTAAGGGATTGGGTGCACCGACGCCTGGTAAGACTTCAAAAGCAATTTCAATGTCATTAGGCAATAGTTGAGTGTGATAGGAAGCCGTTGTTTGAATTTTAATAACACCATCACCAGCGGCCAAAGTGGTTGGCAGGTCAATAATAATAATGGTACTGTAGGCTCCATGAGTTGTGGTCGCAGAATCATCAGTCCAGGCATAACTTGTGCTGTCTGGGTATAAGTTAAAAATAGACTTAACTTCAGTGGTCAAATCAATGGGTTGGTTCGGTGTCAGTGTTGGGTAATATAAAACAGAAGTGTTGGTCAATGTCATATCATCGGATGCGCCAACCGATAAGCTAATGGTATCACCTGCTCGGGCTTTGTGTGGATAGGATTGAGTACTAAAACACCCCTGAAGAACAAAAACCGACACCACAAAAAATATCAGCTTAGTTATATTATTTATTTTTAAACTAATTACATCCATATTAACCTCAAAATCATCTAGTTGTTTTTTTAGCAAGCCAAAGACAATGCAAAATCAAACACTAAATTAAGAAAATCCATATTATGCTAAACTTTAAATCCAGTCAGCCATTACTACTAGTAAATACAAATAACCACAAACAAATTTGAAAGAAATAATATCAAACATACTTTAAAGCACAAATGACAAATATCATCATTTAATAATATTCAAAGAAAATTAAGGTAGTATCAGCACTATGGTGTTTTTTGACGCGCAATACTAACAATATAAAAAGCTTTTAACAAGGGTAGTTTCCACCCCACTTTGTAAGAAAAAGCCTACAAAACAATTAACTGCATAACATGTCCCTATAAATATTTATATCAAATGTTTTACTTAAACAAACAAAACAAAATTTCGTGACATAGATCACATTTTTGTTAAATATATCAATTGACATGTTATATTATATAATTTTTCTTACAATGAGTTTAATTAATCAATGATATACTGATAGGTTAAATTTCGTTGATTGATTTTTTATATGGGCAACTCACATGTTAAAACGTTTATTATTAATTAGTTTAAACTTGATTATTTTATTTAACCTATCAAGTTGCGACTCACAGAAACATGAAGTTATTATTTACACATCTGTTGATAGGCACATTTCTGAGCCTATTTTTAAATATTTTGAAAAAAATAATCATATAAAAGTTAAAGCAGTTTATGATACTGAAGCAAATAAAACCACTGGATTGGTTAATCGATTAATTGCTGAAAAACAAAATCCACGTGCTGATGTATTCTGGAATTCAGAAATTGGCCGTACTTTAATGTTAAAAGAACAACAGATTCTAAGTGCTTACAATTCACCTAACGCAATACTACGAAAAAGTAACTATAGAGATATTGAACAAACGTGGACAGGTCTGGCTGCACGTGCACGAGTAATCATTGTCAATACTGATCGTATTCAAGATAAAAATATCCCCAATAATCTAGTAGCATTTACTGATCCAAAGTGGTATGGACAGGCAGCTATTGCTAATCCACATTTTGGTACAACAGGTACACACTTTACGGCACTCTATAATCTATGGGGTGAAAAACGTTTTAACAAATGGCTTATAGCACTTCAAAAAAACAAAGTCACGATTTTACCAGGAAATGCACAAGTCAAAAATAAAGTCAGTAGTGGTGAATATGCTTTTGGACTAACAGATACTGATGATGCTCTTGCAGCAATTAAAGAAGGTGCTCCTGTTAAAATTATTTTCCCCGATCAAAACAGTGATGGCTTGGGTACTTTTTTAATTCCTAATAGTGTTGCCATTATCAAAAATGCACCACACCCTGTGGCCGCAAAACAATTTATTGATTTTCTGCTAGCACCACAAACAGAAGAACTTTTAGCTTCTGGTGATGGAGGTCAGATCCCACTATCCCCAAATGTAAAAGGGCCTGATAACCTCCCTAATACTCAAAAGCTACAATTAACTCAAGTCGATTATAAGTTACTAGCAAAAAACTTTGAAATAATGTTGAAAAACTATCGCACAATTTGGACTAACTAATGCCAGATAGTCGCCAAACTCTGGCTATTTTCTCTATCTTAACGTTTAGTATAATGGCAATATTGCCGATTCTTTTTTTGGTAGCAACCGTATTCTTTAATCATTTTTTAGCACCGACAAACATCAGTTTCACTGAATTACAATTATTATTTTTGAATAGTTTCTTTTTTAGCAGTAACGTTACTTTTTTTACTCTATTTCTGGGAATGGGACTTGCCTGGATTTTTACCAGAACAACACTCCGCCACTCTTTTATTTGGTTGGGTTTATTTTGTTTACCATTATTCATCCCAATAAATATTCTAGCTAATATCTGGTCTCATTTTCTGGGGAATCATACCGGATTAAACGCCCTACTCTTAAAGTGGTTGCCTAGTACCGAACCATTATTAAATTTTAGTCCCTGGTTTAGTGCCAGCCTTGTACAAATTATGTCTTTTTATCCTATAAGTTTGTTAATTTTTTATGCAGCTTTTCTTCGATGGGAACAACATTGGAGTGAGGCCTGTTATTTTTCATCTTATTACAAAAAATTACACAGGATTGTATTATGGCGTTACTATCGAAACTATCTTGGTATTTCTGCTTTACTCATTTTTGTTTTTAGTTTTTCTGACTTTGCCGTGGCTGATATGTTTCAGTTACATGTTTATGCTACTGAGGTTTTTTTACAACTATCTGCATACAGTAACCTTTCAGGTGCATTGATTTTATCTTTACCAATAATATTAATGGGTATTATATATTTGTTTTTTATCTATCATTGGCTTGAACACATTCCTCTAAGCAATGGCTATGGAAATAATCGTCAAATTACTTTAAAAATTTTATCGCCAGTTCAAACAACAACACTTTATCTATTGTTTCTTTTTTTAATTGGAATGATTATTGTTTTACCCATTAGTTATCTGCTCATCACAATAGATAGTTGGACAAACATGGGGCAATTAATTCAACTTGTTTGGCAAGACATTATTTTAAGTCTTTTTTTGAGTTTTATAGCCACAACAATCTGTCTTCTTCTCTCTCTGGCATTGGCTTATAGTATTAGTAGAAAGTTAAAGCCAATGGGAATATGGATCAGATTATTTTTACTCTTTCTTTTTATTCTTCCTTCTTCATTAATTGGCATTGCTTATATTCATTTTTGGAATCAACCCTACTTTCCCGACTTTATTTATCAACAAGGTTGGATATTACCTTTTGCTTTAAGTTTAATTTTTTTGCCCATTGCCGTTGAAATTTTTCTTTTACAATTTAAAAAATTACCTATTGTTGAAGAGCAAGCTGCTCATCTGTGTGGAATTTCATTTTATAAGAGTTTACGACTTGCAATATTACTTCGATTAACTCCTGTCATTAAAATAGTTTCTCTAATATGCTTCATCTTTTGTTTTAATGAATTGACTATCAGTTTGTTAATTTCACCTCCAGGGTTATCGATTTTACCTGTTCGTTTATTTTCAATGGTTCATTATGGTTCTCAATCATTGATTGCATCTTTATCATTACTACAACTTTTGGTTTTAATCATACCTGTATTTTTTTTATATCGTTATAATTTATCACTAATTAAAAAATCTCAAGAAAAAAAAGGACTGTGAGGTTATGAGTTTAACTATCAAGAATTTAAGTTTTTTTTATGAGCAACAAGCCATACTGGAACAACTTGACCTCAGTCTTCCTGCTGCTTCCATTTCAGCTATAATAGGTCATTCTGGACAAGGAAAAACAACTTTATTACGATGTATCGCCGGACTTGAAAAACCCACCAATGGAACAATTCATTGGCAAAACAATTTACTCAATACAAAATCTAAATGTATACCTTCATGGAAAAGAAATATGTCTATGGTTTTTCAGGATTTGGCTTTATGGCCTCATATTAAAGTCAAAGAACACTTACAACTTATACTGAAATACAATCAAAATCGTGAAGTTATCAATCCTACTGCTATTGATGAAATTTTATCAACTTTTGAAATTGAAGCTATGTCACATCGATATCCTGCACAATTATCTCAAGGTCAACAACAACGCTTAGCTATTGCACGTGCTGTGATCAGTAATCCTGCACTCCTGATACTGGATGAACCATTTTCATCTTTGGATGAGCGTATGACATTTAAATGTTGGAATTATTTACTCAAATGGCAAGATAGTGTTCAATCCAGCATTCTTTATGTGACTCATGATCTAAAACATACTATTGAACAAACCAGCCATATTTTTAATATGGAAAACGGCAAGTTGAGACAACAAGAACAATGAATAAACAATATTTTTTTACTTTATTATTTCTAATTTTTGCTTTATCACCAATGGTTAAGGGTGATACGAACTCTCAGCACCTGTATGTTAGCTGGCAAGGAGCTGAAGCAGACAAAGCAGCATCCACCTGGTTAATCAAACATGTTATTGACCAACAAGCTGAATTCAAATTTCAGCCTTATGGTTCTATAATCAATGAGGGCTTTGCTTTTGATGTTCCTACCTCAAAATTTAGTCGAAACCATAAACAATCTACATTTGATACTCTATTAATAGAATATCAACTCAGCGATCCTATTTTAGTTAAAATAGCGGGGATCATTCATGAAATTGAAATTAATACCTGGCGTCCTAAAGTCCTTCAAGAGAGTATTTTAGTTGATGAGCAATGGCTTGTAATACAAAAACACTATGAAAAACAGGTTCCCCCTCTTGAATGTGTTTTGGGTTTCTTTGATCACTTATATCAACAACTCAAATTAAAAACCGAACCCTTTGAAATGAATGAGAATCAGATTGCTAAATTTTGTCTCAACATTTTTGATCAATAATCGTATTTTATAAATCTGTTTATCTCAAATGAAAAAAATAATTATTTTACTTCTTACAATACTCATTATAAGCATGATTCTGGTTTATCCCCGAGCCAGTAGTTTCTTGTCTTTTTTTCAACAGCGTAGTATGACTACCGTTGGAACAGCAATAGATGCACAACCTCAGCAACAAAAACAGGCAAATTTCACGGGGTCTGATACATGCCTTGAGTGTCATGAAGATCAGCATCATTTATGGAAGAAATCACGACATTCAAAAATGATTCAAGATGTTCGTACCACACCTGAAGCTGTTATAGCTGATTTTTCTATCTTGCCAGCTGAAGCTGATTTCTCCAAAGATGAGATTCATTATACAGTGGGAAGTAAGTATAAACAGCGATATATGATCCGTCAGGATATGGCTGGTAATGAGGATTATCGAATGGCCAATTATCAGTGGAATATAGAACTTGATCGATGGTTTCCTTACAAAACATATAAGAAAAAATGGTATGCCGATTTTTACCCCCATGAAAACCAGAAAATTCCAACATCAACATTATGTGATGGTTGTCATTTTGTTGGCATGATGAGTAAAGGGAAACGTATTGAACCTGCGATTGCTTGTGAAAGCTGTCATGGACCAGGCAGTGCGCATGCTAAAAACCCTGAAGATGGTAATATCTATACAGCATCAAACAATGATCCTCGTAAAGCTAATGAAGTTTGTTTGCAATGTCATTTAAGGAATCGCGATAAACGTCTAGATGTCGTAAATAAGGAAGAGTTATATCAGAAAGCAGTCGATTATCCTTTAGGGTATGAACCTGGCCGTCCATTAATGAAATATAAGAAACCTGCACCACAACACTATGGTAAAAAATCTGGTGAATTTTATGCCAATGGTGTTGGCAAGAAAAGTCGTATGCAAGGAAATGATTATGTGCAGTCAATGATGTATAAACATGGTGTGACTTGTATTAATTGTCACAATCCTCATAGTTTAAATGAGATATCTGATAATAATACAGGCAATGAGCTTTGTTTGAATTGCCACCAGTTTGGTGCGATTAATGGCCCACACTCTGAAGAACTTTCACAACATAGTCATCATAAAGCAGATTCAACTGGCTCATTATGTGTAGAATGTCACATGCCGAAAGTGGCAAAAAACACGGGGAAATCCCCAATTTCTGTACGAACTCATGTTTTTGGTTTTATTTATCCTAGTGATACTAGAAAGTATGGTGTTCCAAATGCATGCAATAATTGCCATAACGATAAAACATTAGATTGGTCAGAATCCTATCTTAGAAAATGGGGAATGATGAACTGGTGATTAACTATCTGCTCTTTATAAAGATTCAGAGCAGATACCAAATATTTTATTCTCCCCTTTTTATTTTTTTTGCCTGAGACTGTACTGAACGAATATAACGACTAAATTTTCTATCACGTGCTCTATTTTCTGCTAGTGTTGCACTATTGAATTCCTGTTCACGTAATAGCTTTTGATAGTTAATCAATCTTCTTCTATCAATTACTCCAGTTACAATAGCTTCTTTCACAGCACAATCGGGTTCATCTTCATGTTGACAGTCTGAGTATTTACATTGTCTTGCTAATTCCGTAATTTCAGAAAAAGTTTCTTCAACTCCAGATTCACAATTTGCAAGTTGTAATTCTCTCATTCCTGGTGTGTCAATTAAAATTCCACCATTTTTTAATAGATGCAGTGTTCGTCTAGTTGTTGTATGACGTCCTTTATCGTCGTCTTCACGAATAGCATTAGTTCGTTGAGTCTGATCATCTAATAATGTATTAATAAGAGTCGATTTTCCAACACCAGATGAACCCAAAAAGGTAACCGTTTGACTTTTATTACACCACGGAGTTAATTGCATCACGCTTTCTGAATCGAGACTATTAACAGCAATAACATTAATTAGTGAATTGAGATTTTGTACTTGCTGTACGTAGTCCTGAGTATTTTCACAACAGTCAGATTTTGTAAGAATGATAACAGGTTCAACTTTAACTTCATTGGCCAGAGCTAAATAACGCTCTATACGATTGAGATTAAAATCCTGATTAAGTGAAGATACAATAAAAACAGTATCTACATTGGCTGCAATCAGTTGGGTAGCCACTTTAGTTCCTGCTGATTTACGAGAAAATAAAGATAAGCGATCTAATAATCGAAAAAATTGACCTGACTGATTCAGTAAACCCCAATCACCAACAGTCATTGAAGGCATACTGGATATTATAGGTATGGAAAAATGATCATCAACGGTTAATAAGAATAGTTTTGAACGTTCAAGTGCTTCAACACGTGCAATTTGATATTGTTCCCACTCATCCAGTGAAAGTTGTTGTTGAAAAAAATGCTGCCATCCCAGTTGGGATAAAGAATATATTTGAGACATAGAAACCCCTGACACAATATCTGTGTCTAGTAGAATTACTCATTAGGGGCAATGGTGCCCCGGTTCAGAGACCGGGCAGAAAAGTTTAAAACAAATTATAAACTTTGTGCCCAGGTGGTTACTATGACAATCATTTATATCCTCCTGGTATTTTTTTAATAATTAATTTGAACAATATATCAATAATATCTATCTTCTTCAATAGTATTAAAAATTATAAATTTTATAAAAGAAGAGTAGACAGTTAGAAATTTATTAGTGAGAAGCCCATTTTCTAGCACTTTTTAGATCATTAAACATTTTAAAAGACCAACTTGTTTTAGTTACATTTGAGTTATCAATATAATCACGAAAAAATTGCTTAGCAGAGACTAAAGTACCAACAAGTGCAACTTTAATATGAGGAGTTGACTGGCTTTGTACCGAGTCAAGGAAGGCTATTTTTTGAGGTGTAAATTCAGTTAGTACGATGTTTTCAACATCTAAAAAATCAATAATTTGATAGGAACAATCATCTGACCTTGGGTCACTATAAAACTCCCTATTAGAATCAAAAATTTCTTTTGAGTTAACTGTGTCACCATGCCACAACCAGATCCCTTTCTCTTCCCAATTGAGTTTATAAGACATAATTTATTATTCTAAGTGGCTAATAAAAAAATACTAATACAAATAATTTAATATGTCTGTAATAAATATCCCACATTAAAAGAATAATTTTTTCTAAGCTCAACTCATAGGTAAGATCTTTAGGAATTGAATTGAAGCCCCATAAATGATCAAATAGTTGTTTCTGACGCAATTATTATGATATCCAAAGGCTTCAAATGA
>JAPHSW010000229.1 GCA_026196615.1 Gammaproteobacteria bacterium
AATTGAGATCGGCATTCAAGAACAAAACCGAATAATATCGTTAGCATTTAAAGCAATTTTAAAATGGGGGTTTTTGGAGTAATTCTACAGCCTCAACGTCGAAATCATGGTGGCGTCTTTTGCCTACCATGCATTTCCTTGTTAGCTAATATTTTTAAATTGAAATGCACGAGAAACAGCGAAAATTACTATTGCTGGTAAAATGTATACAAGAGCAATAAACAGGTAAATTACTATCATAATCATACTGTCATTCCCTCTTTCACTTAAATAACTTATGATACTGGTCATTGCATGTGTTGAAGTCCAATTGACCACATACATAGCCATGTAACCTGAAACAAGACCTGTAACACTAAATTGCCATTTTTTCTTAATAGCATTTCTTTTAATAATTAAGAATATTGAAACAATAAAAAATGGCCACAAGGAAGAAACCCAGAAGAACAATTTTTGCCAAAAGCTCGCTTTCCCAGAAAAACGACTAAGCTCAGGTTGTTCTCCATTATTAATTTGCTCTAGCCAACTATCAATGCGACCGTCATTCATCTCCCAGAATAATTTAACATCATTCAGATACGTGATCACTTCATTTCTCTTACCTAGCTTAAGGAGTTGATTTGCTAGGTCAAGATCAGGCCCGAAACTATCTAATTGTGGTGAACCAGAACTCTTTCCTGCTCTTAATAAATATGTTCCAGCCATGTCGATGTCATTATTTTTTAGACTCATTAAAGCAAGATATCTATTGGCATCGTGTATAGCATTTCCGTAATTCCAATTACACTTGTAAATTTTTGCTAACTCAAGATATTCCTTTATTAAGCTTTTAGTTGTGCCAAAATTAGATGCTGAATATGCTGTCTTTAATTTTTCATCTAAAGTATAGAAACGATTCAACCGAGTAGAAACGTATCTATTACTTGGATTCCAAGAAAATTCTGATTCCTTTGCACATTTATAACAAGTAATATTCACATCACATGCAAATAGAGGTTTTAACAAAATAAGCACTATAAGCATAATAAGTGTTAATGGTTTTCTACTCAATTATTTCTCCCGCTAACTAGGTTTAGATCGACTCTTGTTTAAAAAGTTTAGATCGATTCGTGTTAATCTTTTTTACTGCTATCAATTATACCTATAATAAATTTTTTAGATGTCAGTTTTAACTGACAATAATCACTGGTTACTTATTTGTAAATAAAGTATTTTTTTTAACTTTATTGCTCTATTACAAAATCATTCATTTTATAATCGCACATCCAAAGAATTTTTAACATATTGATTTAAAATGAATAAATAACATTTCAAAATTATAGTAATATTAGATTATCAATCTCTGTATCTATTTTAATTAAAAATAACAGTTAAATTAAATTTTGGCTTTATCCTATTATGAGCATTCGATTTGATAAATATCATGAAACAAAAAGATTTATGTAGAATTGGAAAAACAAGAATCGGATTTAAAAAGTTTAAACTGAAACTTATAAGCAATTATAGTTTTGATGGTTAAAATGATAGCACTGTAGAACTACCATTTATTATGATGTGAAATAAGTTTTTTATAGAAAGAAATAAAAATAATTAAATCGGTGGAGGTGCAATGACTTCTCTTTGACCATTTGATTGAACAGCACTGACAACTCCTGCGGCTTCCATATCTTCTACCATACGTGCTGCACGGTTATAACCAACTTTGAGTCGGCGCTGTAAGCCTGATATTGAAGCTCTTCGTGTTTCAGTGACAATTGAAACGGCTTGATCATACAAGGGGTCAGTTTCACTTTGAGGGTCAGAATCACCAGGGATCAGTCCACCTGTTGAAACACCCTCCCCTGATAAAATTTCTTCTATATAATCAGCTTTGCCACGTGATTTTAAATCATCAACAACAGCATGTACTTCATTATCTGAAACAAAGGCTCCATGAACACGTAGTGGATATCCCATTCCAGGTGGCAAGTAGAGCATATCACCATGGCCTAATAGATTCTCAGCTCCCATTTGATCAAGAATTGTCCTGGAGTCAATTTTTGAAGAAACCTGAAAGGCAATTCTTGTTGGTACATTGGCTTTAATCAAACCAGTAATGACATCAACTGAAGGTCTTTGAGTAGCAATAATAAGATGCAAGCCCGCTGCACGTGCTTTTTGAGCCAGACGAGCAATCAGCTCTTCTACTTTTTTACCCACTATCATCATCATGTCGGCAAATTCATCAATGACGATAACAATAAAAGGCAGTGTCTCTAATTCTGGTGCTTCTTCATCAGGAGTGAGAGGATTAGGAGTAAACAATGGATCTTTAATGGGATCACCAGCATCAATTGCCGCCTCAATTTTTTTATTGTATCCAGCCAGGTTTCTCACTCCCATTGCAGCCATAAGCTTGTAACGTTTCTCCATCTCAGCCACACACCAGCGAAGTGCATTTGCAGCTTCTTTCATATCTGTCACAACAGGTGCAAGCAAATGTGGAATATCTTCATAAATCGATAGCTCCAACATTTTGGGATCAACCATAATCAAACGTAATTGATCCGGTGATAATTGAAACAACATACTTAAAATCATGGAATTGACACCCACCGACTTACCAGAACCTGTCGTACCAGCCACTAGAAGGTGAGGCATTTTTGCTAAATCAGCGACAATAGGCTTACCACTGATATCATGACCAAGCCCTAAAGGAATACTGGCTTTACTATCTGAAAACTCTTTAGACCCCAATATTTCACTAAAATAAACAATTTCACGATGTTCATTCGGTATTTCAATTCCAACCGTTGACTTTCCTGCAATGACTTCAACAACTCGAATACTAACCACTCGTAATGAACGTGCTAAATCCTTTGACAGATTTGTAATTTGGCTCACTTTAATACCTGGAGCCAACATCACTTCAAAACGAGTAATAACAGGTCCCTGGCTCACAGAATCTACTTCAACTGACAAATTGTAGTCCGCCAGTTTTTCTTCTATCAAACGAGAAGTCGCTGACAGTTCTTCAGGAGATGTGACATGAGTTGAGGGCTGTGCATCATCAAGTAGAGATAAAGAAGGTAAGCCGTCGATGGCATCATGTGAAAAGAGTTTAGTTTGCTTATCTTTATTGACCCGCTCACTCTTCTTGCTCGTCTGGAATCTTGGCTCAATTTTAAGCATACCAGAAGAGTTAGAATTTTTTGCTTCAGCCTTTTTCTGTAATGCGGCTTGTTTCTGTGCTTCTTTTTGTGCCCTTTTCTGTTCTTTTATCCGCTGTTTTTCTTCAGCTTTTATAGCAGATTGTTTTGCATTTAATAGCTTCTGAGCTTCTTTCTCTTCTTTTTTCTGAGCAACTTCATCACGCCATTTATACCATCGATTAATTAACCATTTGTTACCATTGACAACACCTGCACCAATCGTATCCATCAGCCATAACCATGACAAACCAGTGAAGAATGTAATTCCGATAAGAAATAATGTCAGCAATAGTAATGTTGCTCCAACAAAACTAAAAAGTTGTTGTAAGTGAGTCGAGGTAACTTCACCCAGGATTCCCCCAGCATTAAGAGGGAAAATAACGGATGGATGTGTGAAATGCATACTGGAAAGACCTGCTCCAGCAATTACAGTTATAATAAACCCAATGGTGCGTAAGGTGATATGACCACTATGAAAGACTTCTTCTTCATTTCGCCCTCGATAAACAAGCCAACCACTATAAAGAAGCATAGTAGGAAAAAGAAATCCCAGATAGCCAAATAAATAAAGAAACAAATCTGAAAACCAGGCACCAAATTTGCCACCATTATTATCTAATTGTGAGGGATCGATAGATTCAGCAATACTATGAGACCAACCCGGATCGGATGGTGAATAGCTTAATAGAGAAATAAAGAGATACAAACTAATAGCAATAAACAGAAAAAAAACACTTTCTTTGATTCCACGTATAACTTGTGCAGATAATGGTTTCTTTGTCGTTGTACTTTTATTTGATGATTGTGAAGCCAAACCAGACTTAGCTTTTTTCTTCGTTCTAGTCTGTGCTTTCTTTTTTACTGTTTGCGGCAAAATTTGACTTCTTTTCTTATAGGTAAAGAGTTGCTTTTAATATTGACATATAAGCACTGAGGTACTTATATTGTGTCATTTTAATGCAGGATGAATAATTTCTCCAGCATCAATATTGACTCCCGCCTGTAATGATTGTGACAATTTATCTGGAGAATCAGCAAGTTCCAGCAAAAAAGGAATCAAGCTTGCTGATAAAGATTGTGATGCAGTTCTAGGAACAGCTCCAGGCATGTTGGTTACTCCAAAGTGTGTGACACCGTGAAGCACAAACGTGGGTTCTTCATAGCTAGTTGGACGAGTCGTTTCAATACATCCTCCCTGATCAACCGATATATCAATAATGACACTCCCTTTCTGCATTTGTTTCACATCTGCTTCACTCACCAAATGAGGTGCTTTTTCACCAACGACCAATACAGCACCAATTAATAAATCCGCTTGAGATACGTGTTCTTGAATGCTGGCCTGATGAGGATAAAGTGCTGTGACGTTATGGCCAATATTACGTAAAGCTTCCATTTTGTCTCGGCTTCTATCAAAAATAACCACTTCTGCACCTAAGCCTGCAGCAACCTGAGCCGCATTGCCACCTGCCATTCCTCCTCCCAGAATCACTACCTTTCCTCGTGGAGCAGCTGGAACACCTCCCAATAGAATACCTTTTCCTCCCATAGAGGAATGCAATAAATGTGTACCAATTTGTACAGATAATCGACCAGCAATATCACTCATAGGAGCCAGTAGAGGGAGCTTTCCATCATTCAATTCCACTGTTTCAAAACCAATTGCCCTCAGACCAATGGAACAAAGACGTTGAGTTAATTCAGGTAGTGCTGCCAAATGAAGATAAGAAAAAAGGATATGATCTTTTTTTAATAGGGAAAGTTCAGGCTCAATTGGCTCTTTAACTTTAACAATCATTTCAGCAACGCCATACAGTGCTTTTGCATCAGGAACAATATTAATGCCGGCTTTTAGGTATTCATCATCACTATAACCACTACTAATACCCGCCTGACTTTCAATAAAGACTTCATGATTATGTAATATTAGTTGTGCTGCTGCTTCTGGTATGAGAGCAACTCGCCCTTCTTTTGGTTTTATCTCTTTTGGTATTCCTATACGCACAAGCCATCACCTTTTAATTAAAAAAAAATCAATAACAGATAAATAACAATTAAATTACCTGTTGACTACAATTAATGCTTGGAATTTATTTTAACAAACCCCATAATTTAACTATTGATTATTAACTATAAATTATTAACTACAACTTTCCACCCTACTTTCCATCTTTTTTAGGAGTTATTTAATGAGTGATGCAAAACACTGCAAACTTTTAGTCCTTGGTTCTGGTCCTGCTGGATATACTGCAGCAATTTATGGTGCACGTGCTAATCTTGATCCTGTCATAATTACAGGTATGGAACAAGGTGGTCAATTAATGACGACCACAGAGGTTGACAATTGGCCTGGTGATGTAGAAGGTTTGCAGGGCCCTGCTTTGATGGAAAGAATGCAAAAACACGCTGAGCGATTCAATACTGAAATTGTTTTTGATTATATCAGCGAAGTTGATTTATCAAGCAGACCTTTCAAACTGAAAGGAGACTCGAAGAGTTACACTTGTGATGCGCTCGTCATTGCAACAGGTGCTTCAGCAAGATACCTTGGCCTGGAATCTGAAGAAGCTTTTAAGGGGCGTGGTGTTTCTGGCTGTGCAACTTGTGATGGTTTCTTCTATAAAAACCAAAAAGTCATTGTTGTTGGCGGTGGTAATACTGCTGTTGAAGAAGCCATTTATCTATCTAACATTGCTGCTGAAGTCACCATCGTCCATCGACGCGATAAGTTCAGTTCAGAAAAAATCCTTGCTGATAAACTGATTGAGAAATCAAAAACAGGCAATATCAATATTGAGTGGAATGCTAGTATTGATGAAGTTTTAGGTGATGATGCAGGCGTTACCGGAGTTCGTTTAAAAAATACACAGGATGGGTCAACTAAAGAACTTGAAGCTATGGGTGTCTTTATTGCTATTGGTCATAAGCCTAACACCAGTATTTTCGAAGGTCAGTTAGACATGGAGCATGGTTACATAAAAACACAAAAAGGATCTGAAGCCAACGCAACGATGACCAGTGTTGAAGGTGTTTTTGCCGCTGGCGACGTGGCAGATCACGTTTATCGTCAAGCAATTACTTCTGCTGGAACAGGTTGTATGGCTGCTTTAGATGCTGAGCGCTTTTTAGACAACGAATAATTAAAATTCTTTACAACTTTATTCAAAAGTTTATGTCTAAGAGTCATAAATACCCGTATTTTTTGTATAATAACAAAATAGTGCGGGTATTTTTTTACACAAAATAAACCCGTATTAATAATACGTAATATCCCTATAAATAATCATTGACACTTAGGGGAGAATTGCTTATTTTGGTACATATTTACCCTCTACCTTTCCTTGAAAGATATTAATCTGAGCTAAATTAGGTTATTATTTGCTCACCAGCGCAAGACTGGATCTTTTAATGGAATAATAATAGATGAAACAGGATATGTTGACAGAAAACTCTTTTGCTCGTATTGCAAGTAAATCCCTTGGCCGCAACTTTAGTCATCAGTCACTTAAGCACAGTAAACTGACTAAAACATTAATGGCTTCATGTCTTTTAGCTACCTTTACTTTTAGTTCCACAACTCAAGCTGAAAATCTACTTGAAGTCTATGGTATGTCATACCAAAGCGATCCTGTTCTTAAGCAAGTTATCGCTCAAAGACAATCAGTGGGTGAAGGTTCTGTGCAAGCTTTTGCTCAATTTTTACCCAAAATTGATTTAACTGCTAGCTCAACTGCAAGTAATCAAGACAAACCAATCGGTCAGGATACGGATGTTTCATATAATTCTCATGGTTATAGCCTCGATTTAAATCAAAGTATTTTTGACAATCGTAATTATGTAAATTATAAAATTTCTAATATCAACATAAATAAAGCAGAAGCAAATTTAAGTGCCGCTCAGCAAGATCTTATTATCCGTGTTTCAGATGCTTACTTCGTCACATTATCTGCGATTGATAAGCTGACCTTTTCTCAGGCAGAGAAAAAAGCCATTGGCCGGCAGTTAGATCAAGCAAAACGTCGTTATGAAGTGGGCATTATTGCCATAACAGATGTACATGAAGCGCAGGCTGGATTCGATAATGCCAATGCACAAGTTATTGCAGCTGAAAACTCCTTACTTGTCGCTAAAGAAGGTTTAAGAGAACTAACCGGTCAATATATTGATCGTGTCACTCCATTAGCTGAAAATATACCTCTGGACCCTCCCACACCAGCAAAAATTCAACACTGGGTCGATCAAGCGCTTGAAGGCAACTTTACCTTGTTGGCTTCAAAAGAAGAAACTTATGCCCAAAAAGAGAACATTAATTTACAGCGCTCAGGGCACTACCCTACCCTTGGTTTAAAAGCATCTTATGGCTACAATAAAGCCAATGGTCCAAACTCGGGTTTTGCACCTCAATATCACGAAAGCTCTATTGGCTTGAACTTATCTATCCCTCTTTATGAAGGTAATTCAGTTACATCTAAAACTCGACAGGCTCAATATGACTTTCAGCGTAGCCAGGATGCTTACACTGAAGTATTAAATACCACTGAAAAGAATGCACGTAGTAGCTACCTAAACGTTTTATCAGAAGTCAGCCGTGTTCAGGCTCTTCATCAAGCTGTTATATCAAACCAAAGTGCTTTAAAAGCAACTGAAGCTGGTTTTGAGGTTGGTACTCGTACAATTGTTGATGTACTCAACGTTCAACGTGATTTATATCGTGCTAAACAAGAATATTCAAATTCTCGTTATACATACATTTTGAATGTTTTAAAATTAAAACAAGCATCTGGTGAATTAGCACGAGTTGATCTGGAAACAGTTAATAGCTGGTTAAACAATTAGCCATGATTTTTTACTCTTACTTGCCCAGGTCTCATTAGATTTGGGCATTCTATATTTCCACTCATTTACCTTTAAAATGAAACACTTTACAAGTTTTTTTTCAACTTCTATAATTCATAGTGTACTTCTTATCATTGAATAATCTCCTATGACTAAATATTGTATAATCTTTATTGGTGAAATTAATGATATGTTTCAACTGGATGCAGTGAAACTTAATTTTAAAAATCACTTCAAACTTTCTGAAATTAAAACCAACTATATTTTTTCTGGAAAAGAAATCACTCTAAAAAAAGACTTAACTCAAGAAAAAGCATTAGAGTTTGTGATGCTAATAGATAAAATAGGCGGAGTCAGTTATATCGAACCAATGCCACAAATGATTCAACTTCCAGAAGGCATTACAGAGGATAGAAGAGTTTACAATAAACGCAAAATAAATGATCGACGAAATCATGTTAGAGCAGGTCTTAACGCAGATAGACGTGTCCATCGCGAACGTAGAAGCTCAGTAAAATAAATCAACCCTAAATTATATTTTATCCCATACTTTCTCAAATTTTGCCGACTTTTCTACTCTATCCTGACCTGCTAATTGTTTATTATCTGATCTCTCAAATAGATATAGGGAATAATCCAATACTTCACCGACTTTTTGAATCAGGCTGATATTGATAGAACCGGTTTTATGAGTCAAGATTAAATGATCGGTTCTTGAATTATAAAACTTTTCAACAAAAGTATGGGTAAAAAGAATGGGTTTGAACTGATGCTCTTTTCTTCCAGGAAATACAAAACTGTCTAAAATTGATATCTTCTTATCTTCTAGAACCTTTTTTGAATAAAGCGCATTACCTTTGGATAGCTGCACAGGTTCAGCCATAGCACAAAGGAACTCAATACCAAATTCAATATCCCCCTCAGAAGTTTCTCTCATCCATCGTAAATAACCAACTTGAATCGTATCATCCGTGTGTTTGATTGCTATGACTTCACCCATTGTCGGAGAAATTGTTTTCCCGGAACGGTGACTTAATTTAAGACGAATTCCCTTTTTCGATTCGTCGATCAAATAAGCTTCATAAAATGAATAAACAGAAGAAGTTGCTTCAAGCTTTTTTGACTTATCATCATCTAATTTTAAAACTTGTGGAGAAATATCAATTTGGGTTAAAAACTGTGAAATACAAGAAACACCTACAGCAATCACCACTGGTTCTATCAACTCATTTCTTTGAGTTTTACGAACATTCTGCCCCATCCAGGCATGAACAAGACGATCACGATAGTAATCCGAGATTTTTGTATATTCATCATTTTTATTGAGTTGATTAATCAACTTCTTAGTTTCAAGCCCCCATATTGAATCGGATGTAAAGTCAGGCAAATCAAACTCTGAAATATTACCAGAACTTTCAGCATTATGATTTGAAAAAGGTGGCTGGTCGCTATACGGCTTTATGATAAAAGGATATTCTTTTTTTAAGACCTGAGCCGTGTCCAGGTTAAGTTCCGCATATTGAGACCATTCATCCAGATATGACCAAACGGATTTCATCTCAGTGGTTGATAAGTGATAAGGATTAGCCAAAGAGAAAAGAAGCATTTTTTTATAAAGATCTGCAATGGTCAATTCACTCGAAAGGTAATGCTTTGATACTTTATTAATAAGGTTTCGTTTTGCTGCAAAACGATACACTTGATGTATATCACGCCAAACATTTTCAGTGCACCCTGA
>JAPHSW010000114.1 GCA_026196615.1 Gammaproteobacteria bacterium
GATCCAGCCGTTGAAGTCACTATTGTTGAACCAAATGCAAACTACTTCACATGCTTTATGAGTAATGAAGTGATCAGTGGCGAACGTCCACTTGAGTCTATTAAGTTTGGTTACAAAAATCTTGAGTCTATGGGCATTAAAGTTGTTCAGGACTATGCAAGCAATATCGATGCAAAGAAAAAGCATGTTGTCACTAAGAAGAACGGAAACATTGCTTATGATCGTTGTATTGTTTCACCAGGTGTTGATTTTAAATGGGAAATGATTGAAGGCTATGATGCAAAAGTTGCCGCTAATCAAGTTCCTCATGCATGGAAAGCGGGTCCACAAACTGCTTTACTACGCAAGCAACTAGAAGCAATGAAAGATGGCGGTACAGTTATTATTGCACCACCACCAAATCCTTTCCGTTGTCCTCCTGGACCTTATGAGCGTGCAAGTCAAATTGCTCACTACCTGAAGAATAACAAGCCTAAGTCTAAGATCTTAATTTTAGATGCTAAAGACAAGTTCTCTAAGCAAGGTCTGTTTACACAAGGTTGGAAGAAGCACTATGGTTTCGGTACTGATAACAGCCTGATCGAATGGGTTAAAGGTGCTGAAGGTGGTATTATTGAAGGTGTTAATGCTAAGACAAATACTATTATTGGTAGTGTTGACGAGCACAAAGGTGATGTTCTTAACGTCATCCCAGCTCAGAAAGCCGGTAAGATTGCTTTCAATGCAGGCCTTGTAAATGATAAGGGCTGGTGTCCTGTGAACCAACAGACATTTGAATCAACTATGCATAAAGATGTTTATGTTATTGGTGATTCCAGTGTTGCTTCACCATTACCTAAATCTGGTTACTCAGCTAACTCTGAAGCTAAAGTATGTGCTTCTGCTGTTGTTGCTAGCCTACATGGTAAGCCTGCAGGTATCCCAACTCTGGTTAATACTTGTTACAGTCTTATTACTCCAGATGATGGAATTTCTGTTGCAATGGTTTATAACTTTGATGGTAAGAAAATCCAGAAAGTTAAAGGCTCTGGCGGCTTGACTCCAATGGACTCATCCGAAGCAATGAGAAAACGTGAAGCACGTTATGCTCACTCCTGGTTTAATAACATTACTGCCGATATCTTTGGGTAGTTAATGGTCTATTAACCCAGACAGAGATTGTAAAATCTCAATAAAAAAAAGCCAAAACTTATTCATTAAGTTTTGGCTTTTTTTTTATCTCTTAAATTGTATTGATTAAAATCAAAGTACATTATCATTTTTTATTGACTCACGACATTATTCAGAGATAATAAGTGAAATAAAAAAATACGTGATCTTGCCCTAAGATTCGATATTTTTGATTCTGTTAAATTGCACAGCAAATGGATGAGACGCCTCAGGCTAACTCTAAATAGAATCTAGAAAAATAATAATATTAAAAACTTCTTATTCTTTTAATAAAGAATAAAGACAGTTAATAAAAAATAAATAACAAAAGTATATCCGTGGTTTTTATCGGGACCCAAAACAATTTTATACTCTCTAGCATAAGAGAAGCGTTCAGATTTTTTAATACATGAGATGTATTAAAAAACGATAGGACTCTATTATTCCCGATCCAAGGCATACGACTCACATCAGTAGGAGTACAAATGACTATATGTAGTTTAGTTGTGCAAGCCAAGCCTGAGTATTTAGACAATGTAAATGAGACACTTAACACAATGAATGGTGTTGAAGTTCATGCACAAAATGAATACGGGAAAATGGTGATCAGTATTGACCATCCAAGCCGAGAGTATTGCAGTAAAACTATGACCGATATGACACGCATTAATGGTGTCATGAGCACATCTCTGGTTTATGAATACCAGGAAGATCTTGAGCCCACCACAGAAGGAGCCATTCAATGAAATTATCAAGACGTGATTTTATTAAATCACAAGCAATAGCTGCGGCTGCATCAACAGCAGGTCTTAGTTTATCCGCAACACAACTTGCAAATGCAAAAAGTAACGATGATGATGAAGACATCAGATGGGATAAAATTCCATGTCGTTTCTGTGGTACTGGATGTAGTGTTCTAGCAGGAACCCGAGGTGGTCGTATTGTTGCAACGCAAGGTGATCCTGATTCGGATGTGAATAAAGGCCTTAACTGTATTAAAGGCTATTTCCTATCAAAAATTATGTATGGAGAGGATCGTTTACAAACACCTTTGCTACGTAAAACTGATGGTAAATATGATAAAAACGGTGAATTTGAACAAGTCTCCTGGGACGAAGCCTTTGATGTCATGGCAGAAAAGTGGAAAGCCGCTTTAAAAGAAAAAGGTCCTTCAGGTGTTGGTATGTTCGGTTCCGGTCAATGGACCATTTGGGATGGATACGCTGCATCAAAATTTATGAAAGCCGGTTTACGTTCTAATAACCTTGATCCTAATGCTCGTCATTGTATGGCTTCTGCCGTAGGTGCTTTTATGCGTGCCTTTGGTATTGATGAACCCATGGGAAGCTATGACGATTTAGAACATGCTGATGCCTTTGTTTTATGGGGAGCCAATATGGCAGAAATGCACCCTATACTTTGGTCACGCCTGGTTGATACTCGCCTAACCCGTGAAGGCTCAGAAGTTCATGTACTATCGACTTATACTCATCGTAGTTTTGAGTTAGCTGATAATGGCATGATTTTCGAACCTCAAACTGACTTAATGATTGCCAACTATATTGCCAATTACATCATTGAGAACAAGGCTTATGATGAGAAGTTCTTAAAAGATCACGTCAACATCAAAAAGACGCCAACTGACATTGGTTATGGCTTACGTCCTGAACATCCATTAGAAGTGAAAGCTAAAAACTCTGGTAAAGGCAAGTTATCAAATATGAGTTTTGATGATTATGCAAAAGCCGTTTCCACATACACTTTGGAATATACCTCTAAGCATTCTAAAGTGCCAAAGGAAAACTTATTACGTTTAGCCAAGCTTTATGCTGATCCTGATAAAAAAATTATGTCATTATGGACAATGGGCATGAACCAGCATACTCGTGGTGTCTGGATGAATGGCCTGGTTTACAATATTCACTTATTAATGGGTAAAATTGCAGAACCAGGCAATAGTCCTTTCTCACTCACAGGACAGCCATCTGCTTGTGGTACTGCACGTGAAGTCGGAACCTTTGCTCATCGACTCCCTGCAGATTTAGTCGTTAAAAATCCAAAGCATCGTGCTGTTTCAGAAAAAATTTGGAAGTTACCTGAAGGCACGCTTAATCCAAAACCAGGTTTTCATGCCGTTCTCATGCAGAGAATGTTAAAAGATGAAAAAATGAATTGTTATTGGCAACAGTGTAATAACAATATGCAAGCTGGTCCAAACGTTAATGATGAGATGTTGCCAGGATGGAGAAATCCTAATAACTTTATTACTGTTTCCGATCCTTATCCAACTATTTCTGCAGTCTCTGCTGACCTTATTTTACCAACCGCAATGTGGGCAGAAAAAGAGGGTGCTTTTGGTAATGCTGAAAGACGAACTCAATTCTGGCGTCAACAAGTCCCAGCACCAGGTGATTCAAAATCTGATTTATGGCAAATTATGGAATTCTCTAAACGCTTTACCGTTGAAGAAGCATGGGGTTCAGAATTAGTTGCTAAGAAGCCTGAATACAGAGGAAAAACTCTTTATCAGGTACTATTTAAAAACGGACAAGTTAATAAATTTCCTTATTTTGACAATACCGTTAAAGATCAAGATGATAATATTTACAAAAATGATGAGTCAAAACATTTTGGTTTTTATGCGCAAAAAGGTCTTTTTGAGGAATATCGTCGTTTCCAGACTGAAGGTCCTAAACCAGGACATGATCAAGCACCATTTGATACCTATCATAAGGTTCGAGGATTACGCTGGCCTGTGGTTGATGGTAAAGAAACATTATGGCGCTATAGAGAAGGTTATGATCCTTTCGTTACAAAACTGAATCCTAAAGTGAAGAAAGGGGATGTTTATTTCTATGGTAAGCCAGATGGTAAAGCCAATCTGATTCATGCACCTTATGAGCCACCTCATGAATCGCCTAATGAAGAATACGATCTATGGCTATGTACTGGACGTGTTCTGGAACATTGGCACACTGGTACTATGACAAACCGTGTACCTGAATTACATAAAGCAGCGCCTGATGCTTTGGTTTATATGAATCCAGGAGATGCTCGTAAGCGTGGACTCAAAAACGGTTCAAAGGTTAAGATCATCAGCCCTCGTGGTGAGATCACTACCCGTGTGAACGTCCGTGGCCGAAATAAACCACCTAAGGGCTTAGTTTTTGTGCCTTTCTTTGATGCACGTCGCCTTGTAAATAAGTTACTTATTGATGCAACCGATCCATTATCAAAAGAAACTGATTTTAAAAAATGTGTTGTAAAAATTGAGAAGGCATAGGAGAAATAACCAATGAAAACACTTCTTTGTAAATTTAAGTATTCCCTTGGTCATACGCTTTTAATAAGCCTGATGATTCTCGCACTGCAAGTAAGTTCAGTTCAAGCTGATCCAGTCTATTCATTACGTGGCACTGTGGGCGTTGATGAGCAATCAGAAATGGTCCCCAATCGACGTTCAATGGCAGTGGATGGTGGTATCGAGGTTAACTTTGAGGATCAACCACCGATGATTCCTCACAACATTGATAAAACACGTATCACTTTGCATGAAAATAGCTGCTTAGGTTGTCACAGTAAAGAGAATCAAAAAATAACCAATGCCGTCAGACCACCTAAAAGTCATTATAGAACACGAGAAGGCAACAAGTTACGCCAGATATCCACTGGTCGTTACTTCTGTACTCAGTGTCATGTACCTCAGGCTTATACAAAGCCTTTGGTCAAAAATGATTTTACAAATTAATCTGGCTTTTGGAGAACTTATAAAATGAAAAAAGCAATAACACTTTCTATTAAGAGAGTTATAAGTAAGCAAACCCATTTATGGTGTTCTATTGGCCTGATGACATTAGGCCTGTTTATTTCTTCCTCAGCTTTTGCTGAAGGGTTAAAAAACCTGGAAGACTGTGAATCTTGTCATACTGTACAAGCCAGTGAGTTTCAGGCGAGTGTACATTATATTAACCGTTCAGGTGTGCAAGCTGGCTGTAATAACTGCCATGCAGATCAAAAACACAAAAATGGTAAAAAGACGAGCAAAGTGGTTAAGAAAGATCGCTTAGATATGGCCATGAGTGAATGGAAGCGAATGAGTGACAATGATTCGAAAGAATGTAAAACCTGTCACTCGACTATGGCAATGGATTTAGCAAAACAAGAACCTCGAAGTGTTGCAAGACATGAAGAGAGTTTTGATGATGGCGATACTTCCTGTATCAACTGCCACAAGGGAATTTCTCATTACCTCCCTGCAGGCTGGAAAGCTAAAGCCCAAAAAGTAGGTCTACAGAAGTAATTTTTCTGCTTCATCGAAATTTGAGTTTTCTGGTATCAGCCTGAAAGCTCAAACTTTCGACTCCATTTCAACTTTTCCACAACAACATCATTTCCACTCTTTGTGTTCATACCTCTTTTGATTTCATAAAACCCATGTTTGATTAATTGACAAATTAGTCAATTAAAGTAATTATTAAGCATTGTTAAATAGTTTTATGGAAAAAAAAATGGCCAGGCGAAGTGATCACACTCGGGATGAACTTAAAGAATTAGCACTGAAATCAGCCGAAGAATTGCTCAATGACCAATCAGCCAGTGAACTCAGTACACGCCAAATTGCTGCAAAAATGGGCTATACCGTTGGCACACTCTATCAAATTTTTAAAAATCTGCCCGATCTACTCTTGCATGTAAATGCACGTACATTAAAAATTCTCTATGATGACTGTCAAAAGCTTCAACTCAGCAAACAAGATCACCAAAGCAATATACTAGCCTACGCTAATATTTATCTTGAGTTTGCTCACAATCATCCTGGACTCTGGGAATTGATCTTTGATAATAAGATTTTAAACAATGATGAACTACCTGACTGGTATTCAAATCAGGTAAATGCACTGTTTTCATTAATCGAACTTCAACTCAAAAGCATTCAACCAACAGCAACAAATAATGAAATAATTAAAACCAGCCGTGTTCTGTGGAGCAGTGTTCATGGTATTTGTACACTCTCAATTAATAATAATCTTTTTTCAGAATCTGCCTGTAGTTCTGAAGAATTAATCCAATCCCTCATTGAGAACTTTATTAAAGGCTGGAGCATTCTTGAAGAAAAAGAACTGCAGGATAAAGCTGAATGAAATCTGATTTTAGTGACTGGGGAAATCATCGATATTTTCCTATCAGCCAATTTTATAAAAATCGCTTCGGCGAAAAAGTATATAAGGTGTCTGTCAGTATTGCTGAAACTTGCCCAAATCGTCAACCAAATAGTCGCATGCCATTATGTATCTTTTGTGATGAATGGGGCTCTGCAGCCTATCACCTGGAACGAGACAAGTCATTAAGAGATCAGATTATTATCAATCGCGATAAGATTTCCAAACGTTATCGTGCACATAAGTTTCTCATATACTTTCAATCTTATACTAATACATTTGATCGAGTTTCTGAGCTTGAACAACGTTTTGATATAGCATTATCTCAAGATAATATTGAGGGTATTGTTTTAGGGACACGTCCTGATTGCCTGCCATCAAGAGTACTCCCCATCCTAAAGAAAACTCATGAAAGCCATTACGTCATGGTTGAACTAGGATTACAAAGTTTTTTTGATCATCACCTGACATTCTTACAACGAGGTCATGATGTTCAACGAGGTTATGATGCAATCAATAAATTACATGAGCACACAGGTGTTGATGTAGGTATCCATCTGATTTTTGGTGTTCCTAATGAAACCAATGAGGAAATTATTCAAACTGCACACATATTAAATGAATTGCCAATCTCCAATGTTAAACTCCATAACCTTCATGTGTTAACCAATACACCACTTGCTGATATGTACCAAAATGGTCAATTTCAGCCCATAGAACTGCAAGAATATATTGATAAGGTGATCTTGTTTTTACAACATCTTTCTCCCAAAATTTCTGTCCAGCGTCTTGCTGCGGTTGCCAGTCGCTGGGATGAACTGATCGCACCTCAATGGACCAAAGAAAAAATGCGTCCTACACAAATGATTGAAGATCAGCTTAAAGAACAAGGTGTTTTTCAAGGCAGTGCTTTGTAATTCAATAGTTCTCATACCAAAGCAAAAAAATATGATTTTAAATGATTAAGGTGCGTGTAGTCTTTTTCTTACATTTTAAACTTTGTCATCACTATTCTCTTGTACAAACATTAAACTCGATAGATTTCTGGGGCTGACATAAGTTAAAATGCCCCATGGGGTGGATATACTTATGTCATTTTGATTTATAAAAGTGATTGGATTAAGTGAAGTTATCTATGTATAAGCAAGAAAATACAAACACAATCAGTCCGCCAGTAGATTCCTTATCTATCCTGGTTGTTGATGATGATTTGCAAATGCGAAACAGCCTCAAAGATCTCCTTGAAGTCTATCACATGGACTGCGTTCTGGCAGAAGATGGGCAAGAAGCCTTAGAGCTCCTCAAAGTAAAACACTTCGATCTCGTATTACTTGACATAAAAATGCCTAAAGTCAATGGCCTGCAAGTTATGAATGAGATTCAAAGTCACTATCAAGACACCAATAGTATTATCCTCAGTGGTGATGCTTCTTTTGAAAATTCACGCGCTATATTCCGTATGGGGGCCACTGATTTTTTAAACAAACCTTATAAGCCTTCTGAACTCATAGAGCTCATCCATCAATTAGCCGAAAAAAAGCATCAGAAATCTAGGCAACTGTTTGAAAATAACACTCAAAATGCGATTGACAAGACGCTGATGGAACTCGAAAACATCATCTATCATGACGATTTAACTTTTGCGAATGAAATCATAAACTCCAGCTCAGCAATTGCTTTTTTATGGCAAAATAAGAATACTTGGCCCGTACAATTTGTATCAGAAAATGTAGTCAACTTATTAGGCTATACCGCCAATGATTTTATAACCAATAAAATTAATTATACTGATTTGATTCACCCGGAAGATCTGGATCAAGTTATCAGTGAAATGGTCACAGACAAAAGAACAAATAAATTTAAACATAATCCCTACCGCCTAATAACAAAATCAGGGACCATCAAATGGGTTGATGATTCTTCATCAATTGTCAGAGACGAGCAAGGAAAGATCACTCATTATCAAGGTATTATTATTGATGTGACAGAGCGAGAACTTGCCAAACAGAAAATGTTTAAAGAACAGGAGTCACTGCAATATATTGCTCATCATGACTCATTAACAGGATTACCCAATCGCTTATTGCTTCTCGATCGTCTTCAACAAGCTATAAAAAAGAGCTGTCGCGAAAAAAAATATTTGGCTCTGTTGTATCTTGATCTCAATAAATTTAAACCCATTAATGATACCTTAGGACATACTGCTGGTGATCAAGTACTCACTCTTGTTGCTAAGCGGTTGCGCAAGAATGTTCGCTCAATGGATACGATTGCCCGAATTGGAGGTGATGAATTTGTTGTTTTGATGGAATCAGTTTCTGATATCGATGATGTTGGATCAGTTGCTCATAAATTATGTCAGTCACTGAATAAATCCATGGATTGGGAAAATCATAAACTCAATATTTCTTGCAGCATGGGTATTAGTTTATTCCCTGACGATGGTGAGTCTCCTGAAGACCTGATTAAAAATGCTGATAGTGCCATGTATCAGTCAAAACAAAACAAGGGAAATTCCTTTCAATTTTATCACCCTTCGGGGCAAATAAACTAGATCTAGCAGTCTACTTAATTTGATTATATAGATTTACTGATGCTTAAATTTATGGATCATTTCCTCTAAATTGACCATCTGTACATTAATATCATCGCTGGCTTTAATCAAAAGTTGAGCAGAGGTAGAAGTTTGTTGGGCCACATTAGACATTGAGAGAGTTGCACTATCAACTTTTTCTGCAGACAGACTTTGGGCTTTTGATGAATTGGCAATATAATTCATTTTATCACTCACCTGAGCCACTGACTGAGATATCGTTGCCAAAATTTTTGTGGCTTTTGAATTTTCATCAACGGTCTCTTTTACCATCACCTGACTTGACTCCATTGCTTTAACCGCTTTATTTGATTGGCTTTGTAAACTTTCAATTATTCTTCTGATTTCTCCGGTTGACTCCTGAGTTCTTTGTGCCAGAGTTCTGACCTCATCAGCTACAACAGCAAATCCTCGCCCTTGTTCACCCGCTCTAGCAGCTTCAATTGCAGCATTTAAAGCCAATAAGTTAGTTTGCTCAGCAATGCTCGTTATCACTGACAATACCTGACTGACTTCCTGACTATCATTTTCCAGTACATTCAATATCGTGGCAGTATCATTGATTTGTCCTAATAATTCATTGGCATGGTTATGAGATTTTTGGACAATATCAAAGCCTAGTTCTGCTTCTTTTTTAGTTTCATCAACCGATTGAGCAGAATTCAATGCCGTATCAGCAACTTGAGAGACTGCATGACTCACTTCTGAAATCGATGATGATATTTTTTCAATTTCTTCTTCTTGTTCAGTAACACCTGAAGTTGTTTCAACTGATGATGTTCTCACATCAGTCGCAGAAAGTTGCACCTCTTCAACACAACGTTCAACCTCTTCAAGCAGAGCACCCACTTTTACAAGCATTGTATTATAGGCTTCATACAACTCTCCAATTTCATTGTCCTTTGCTAAAGAGTCTATTTCTAAGGGTCTGGAAAAATCACCAATACTGACATATTGTAAGCGTTCTTTTAATAACTTAAATTGCATCATGAGCGTACGCATACCATACTGCCTACCCAGAAAAACCAGTATTAAAATAGCAATCGAGGTACTAAGTGCAATATATAATTGGTTAAGAGCCTTTTGGTTTGCTTTCTTCGCCATCATACCCACAGCCTTATGCATATTTTTCAATACCATAAGAGATGATGCTTTAATTTCTAACAAATCTTTATTATTAGGTGCTTTTATATAATTTAAAATAGAGACCTTATAAGGTTGCCATTTTGAATTCACTATATCCATTTGTTGGATAATCATCTTATCGGTTATAGCAGGGAAATGATCTTCTGCAGCTCCCTTCATCAACCTATGATGTGACGCTTCAAATAAATCAATGGTCTTTTGTACAACGGCCTTATCTTCAGCCTTCTGACCAACGAATAACGCTTCTTTTGCCAGACGTTGACTCAACATTCTTTGTCGACCAGCAAGGTTGATTGCATCAGCACTGCTTTCAAGGGAGTAATAAAGAGTAACAGTACTCATCAGTGCTAAAACAAATATCAGCATATAAGAAAATAAAAACTGACTATTTATTGTTTTTAAACCCATTAGATTTAAAAGACGATGAACAAAAAAGTTAATATAAGTTTGCATAAGTTACTCAATCCCCCAATTGTATTTGTCAACAGAATGCAACAAACATGTAAATCATATCGTTAACTATAGGAAATAACTTTAATATTTACCAAGGTTCCAGAATCAAACTTTGACATAAGTCAGTATTCGAAGGGCCAACATTAACTAACCAGAATTTTATTTCAAGCTCAGTTAGGCTCACAGCCTTGTTAATATATTGGATTCTATATCAGTAAATAAGGAGCAGTAATATGCTTTATTGGCAAAAAATATCATAATGATATTTAAAGCAATTAAGAAGAGTTTTGGTCTAGTAAGATCGATTCATGATATCATCAATTCGGTGAAACACTTTTGATAAATCATAGTTACGTTGTATCAAAAATAAGTGGGATACATTTTACTTTTCACAGGCCTAGTTTGTCCCACATATCATCAACCTTTTTGGTGACATCTTCATCTTTCACAATAGCGCGTCCCCATTCTCTATCAGTTTCACCTTGCCATTTATTAGTTGCATCCATGCCCATTTTTGAGCCTAATCCTGACACAGGAGAAGCAAAATCCAAATAATCAATCGGTGTATTTTCTACCAAAAGTGTGTCTCTGGCAGGATCCATCCGTGTTGTCATGGCCCAAATAACATCATTCCAATCTCTGACATTAACATCATCATCACAAATGATCACAAATTTGGTATACATGAATTGGCGTAAAAAAGACCAAACCCCAAACATCACTCTTTTAGCATGCCCCGGATATTGTTTCTTTATGCTGACCACTGCCATTCGATAAGAACAACCTTCTGGAGGCAAATAAAAATCAACAATTTCAGGATACTGTTTTTGTAAAATAGGGACAAATACTTCATTTAACGCCACCCCAAGTACTGCAGGTTCATCTGGTGGGCGGCCAGTATATGTACTGTGATAAATAGGATCTTTACGCATTGTTATGCGCTCAATGGTGAAAACAGGGAAATCATCAACTTCATTATAATACCCAGTATGATCACCAAAGGGGCCTTCAGGTGCATTATCACCCGGCTCCAGATAACCTTCCAGAACAATTTCACTGCTTGAAGGCACATGTAGATCATTACCCATGGATTTAACCAGTTCTGTCTTATCACCACGTAACAGGCCAGCAAAAGCATATTCTGATAGTGAATCAGGAACTGGTGTTACCGCTGCTAAAATAGTTGCCGGATCAGTACCTAAAGCCACTGAAATAGGAAAACGTTCACCTGGGTGTTGTTCCTGCCAGTCCTTATAGTCCAATGCTCCGCCTCTATGAGCCAACCAACGCATAATGACACGATTTTTTGCAATAACTTGTTGACGATAAATCCCTAAATTCTGACGATCTTTATTGGGGCCTTTAGTGACCACCAAACCCCAGGTAATTAATGGACCTGCATCTTCTGGCCAACAGGTTTGAACAGGAAGACGAGCCAGATCAACCTCATCACCTTCCCAAACAATTTTCTGACAGGGTGCACGCTTAACAATCTTAGGTGCCATGTCCAAAACTTTTCGATATATAGGCAAGGTTTGTAATGCCGCTTTAAAACCTTTTGGTGGTTCAGGCTCCTTTAAAAAGGCCAATAATTTACCAATTTCACGTAACTCGGAAACATGTTCCTCCCCCATACCCAAAGCCACACGTTCAGGTGTACCAAAAAGGTTTGCCAGAACAGGCATCGTATGACCCACAGGATTTTCAAATAAAAGCGCAGGTCCTCCTGCTCGCAGGACTCGATCGGCAATTTCTGTCATCTCCAAATTAGGATCAACAGGGTGTTTTATTCGCTTGAGTTCACCTATCTCTTCTAGTTTCTCAACAAACTCGCGCAAGTCATTGTATTTCATAAAAACCTTTAAAAAATAACTACTTAGTATAAAAAATAATAATAAAAACTTTGGATTAGTTCCTTGCATTGAACTAATTTACAACTACACTGTCTATATGATTAAGCAGCTTATTGCATACAGCAGCAGCAAGTTGTTTGTAGGAAATCCTGTGGAAGCTCACGTTGAAACGAGAAAGGTTTTCCTAATCATTACATTTCCTTTGATTATTTAATCAGCCAGGGTTCATCCCACCCTGGCATTTTTATGCCCGCTTATATCCTATAACACCTATATCCTATAACCGCCATGACGCTTACGATTAACTAAATCCATAACAAATATACCCAATAAAAAGCTCAACCCGGCAACCATCAACAGCAGGAGATAATTCTTTTTTATTATCTTTATCAATGTTTGTTTGGTTTTACTTTCAATGTCAGGCAACTCACCTCGAACAGATAAGTCAAACTGGCTGGCATCCACGTCCTCTCCAATAGCAACAGAAGCGATCATTGCCAGTTTTTCTTTAAGGATCTGGTTATCTTTCTCTGACTTTTCTTTTTGAGCCTGTTTGTCCTGTCTATCCAGCTGCTCCCAGGCTTTCAGTTCTTCTTTAAGTCCTTCAATAGTGCTTTCATACATACGCCGCTCTTCATTAGCAATTAAAGTGGCAGACACCATATCTTTCTCTTTTTTCGTAGTATCTTCCGATGCCACTTCATTGTCTTTGCTCTCTTCAGCTTGCAGACGATCTTTTAGCGATTGTTGTGCACGTTCCAATGCAAGTTTCATTTTTTCTATTTTTTGCACTGCAGGTTCTTCAGTCGTGATAAATTTACTTTTAACCCAACCTTCATCACCCTCTGCCGTTTTAATCTGACTGAATTCTTTTTCTGTGCTGATAAGCTCAACCACCATACCACTACTGACTAAGACTTTGATTGGGCTATCCATACTCGCCCTGGTATGCAAGCCCAATTGCAGTCTTGGGCTAATATAATGTTTGTCCTCAGTTTCAGCTTGAGCCACAGTAAAAAACAAGCTGGCTAACAGCAACAATAAGGTGCTTAATATAACACCTTTAAACTTGATTCCCTTATTCATTGTTTTTAGTCCTTCTTATTATTTTAATCATATCGTAATTGGAGTTTGAGCACCTTATTACTTGTGCTAAGAAGCAATACCAGTATGTTTCAACAAGGCATCAATTGTTGGTTTACGCCCCCTAAATCGCACAAACAAAGTCATAGGTTCTTCAACACCTCCCATTTCCAATACAGAGTGAAGAAATTTTTCACCCGTTGCCTGGTCAAAAATTCCATTTTCTTCAAACAGGGAAAAGGCATCTGCCGATAAAACTTCTGCCCATTTATAGCTATAGTATCCTGCAGCATAACCACCTGCAAAAATATGCGAAAAACCATGTTGAAAACGATTAAAAGCAGGTGGTATCAATACCGCAACCTCTTGTCGTGTTTTATCGAGCATTTGTTGCACTTGAGGTTGGCCATTCCGTTGATAGTGAATATGCATGTTAAAGTCAAATAGAGCAAATTCAATTTGTCTTAACATCTGCAAACCCGACTGAAAATTCTTTGCTGCATTCATTTTAGCAAAAATTTCATCAGGCAACACTTCACCGGTCTGATAATGTTTTGCAATCAAAGCCAGTGACTCTTTTTCCCAGCACCAGTTTTCCATAAACTGGCTAGGCAGTTCTACTGCATCCCAGGCAACACCATTTATTCCTGAAACACCCGCATAATCTACCTGAGTAAGCATATGATGGAGACCATGACCAAATTCATGAAACAGGGTGTTTACTTCATCATGCGTAAATAATGCAGGCTCATCACCAATTGGAGATGTTAAATTGCAAGTAAGATATGCCACTGGAATTTGTATCATTCCTTTATATGCATAGCGAACAACACACTCATCCATCCACGCTCCACCACGCTTATTAGGACGAGCATAAAGATCCAGATAAAATTGACCTCTCAATACTCCATTATCATCTTTAATTTCATAAAAACGTACATCCGGATGCCAGGTTTCTACACCTGAAACCGCTGTAATTTCAATTTTATACAGGCGTTTTACAATAGCAAATAACCCTTCAATAACCTGATGCTCAGGAAAATAGGGCTTTAATAACTCTTGAGATAAATCATATTCATGCTGACGCAGTTTTTCTGACACATAATTCAAGTCCCATGCTTGCAAGTCATCAATATCTAAATGATCTTGAGCAAATTGTCTGAGTTCATTAAGATCTTGCTGCGCCACTTTTTTTGATTTATCTGATAACTGCTGGAGAAACTCAATCACTTCATCTGTTGATTCAGCCATTTTTGTCGCCAGCGAATATTCAGCATAATTATTAAATTCCAGAAGCTCCGCAAGCTCCTGGCGTAGTTCCATTATCTGTTCCATACATTCTGTATTGTCCCACTTTCCTGCATTAGGTCCCTGTTCTGATGCCCGTGTCGAATAGGCTGTATAAAACTGTTCTCGCAAATCACGCCGATCAGCATGTGTCATAATGGCAAAATAGCTGGGGAATTGCAGATTAAAAACCCAACCATCATCATATGATGATGGTTCAGCCGCCTGTTTTGCCATTGCCAATGCCGAATCAGGTAAACCAGCCAATTGTTGTTCATCAACAATATGTTTATTCCAGCCATTGGTCGCATCCAGAACATTATTTTCATAACTGGATTTTAATTGTGATAACTGTTGTTTAATTTCTTTAAAGCGATTTTTTTTAACCTCAGGTAAGTCAATCCCTGATAAATGAAAATCACGTAATTGATTCTGTATCACCTTTTTTTGTGCCTGACTTAATAGCTCATAATCTTCACTGTCTGCAATGGATTTTATTGCTTCATAGAATGCAGTATTTTGTCCAATTTCAGTATGATATTCACTGAGAAGTGGCAAACAATGTTTATGTGCATCACGTAGTTCATCAGAATTTTTAACTGAATTTAAATGACTGACTGGCGACCATGCCCGACTCAATCGATCATCCATTTCCTGAACAGGGTGTAATAAATTATCCCAGGTATACTGATTTTTATTATCTGCAATTAACTGTGCCAATGCTTGACGGTTTTCTGTTAATAATTGCTCAATTGCAGGTACAACATGCTGTGCTTCAATCTGACCAAAACGGGGCAGACCAGTAAAATCCAATAAGGGATTGTTCATAAATTTTCCAATAAAAAGCTTCTATCTAATACAAAATAAGGTAGAGTAAGACAATGTTACAATTAAAGTTTAACTCTAGTGTATGTCTGCTCATAAATGCAACCAATAGACACTCACTATACTGAATCTCACACCATTTATACAGAGGTTTATTACGTGTGTTCTTTTAATGTTTCTTACTCACTTCTATTACTAAAAACACAATATATATCCTCTTTATTTATAAGGTTTTTTTGTCTGGCATTTATCTTTTCACATTTAATTCCTATTGTTGCCAACGCCTCAAATAATGATTTTGATAAAGGTGCAATATATTTTGCTCAAGGTGAATATCTCATCGCATTAAGTTTTTGGACACCAATAGCAAAACAAGGCCATCCTGGTGCGCTCTATTCGATTGGTCTACTCTACGATCAGGGTAAGGGAGTCAAAAAGGACTCTAAACAGGCCATCAAATACCTTCAATCAGCCAGTGATAAAAATCTTCCTATTGCACAATATTATCTGGGCATGAAATATTATGCAGGTTTAGATGTAAAAAAAAATACGATTAAAGCAAGACAATTACTTGAGAAAGCAGCTCAAAGTGATTACTTACAGGCACAATTTCATTTAGCCAACCTTTACGATAAAGGAGAAGATGATCAGCAAGATTTACAGTTGGCCATCTACTGGTTTACTCAATCAGCTGAAAATGGTTTTGGTCCAGCTCAACATAGTCTTGCGGTTCGTTACCTTACAGGCAAAGGTATTAACATGAATATAGAAAGAGCTATATTTTGGTTAAAAAAAGCAGCTGACCAACATAATTTAGATGCAATGCGAGATTTAGGTTTTATGTATTTTCAAGGAATCGGAGTAAAAAAAGATTTTAAACAAGCTCACGATTTACTCATAATACCTGCTGAAGAAAACAATGCGACTGCTCTTTTTTTACTCGGTGAAATAAATTACATTGGAGGCAATGGTATAACGCAAGACATTACTCAAGCAAAAAAATGGTATCAACTTGCCAAAAAATTAGGGCATAAAGATGCGACAAAACGTTTGCAGGAATTTAAGCAAAGTACAATTGTTTCAACAAAAACAAAAGCAAGCCCCGATGCACAGAAACATTCTCAAGCTATTACTCAAGCCAAACTTTCTGAAAATACAAATTCCCATACTCGATTCAATCAAGATGCTCTTCGATTTAAACAACTTGATGGCTCCTATTATTTATTACAAATCATTGCCGCAAAACAATTTGAGAACATCAACCAATTAATTGATAAATATACTGATGAGTTAACTTATGTTTTAAAAATAAAAAAAGGGAGTGAGCATTTATTTATTCTCACTTACGGCTACTACTCAAACTATGATGAAGCCCAAAATACCATTAAAAAATTACCCAAAGCATTTCAACAAAAATCAAAGCCCTGGATTCGTCAAGTTAAGCAACTTAAAAACTCTATTCTCTAAATATAAAATGGTGATATCATGAAAGGGGTCAAGTATCACCATAAGGACACTAAATCACGGTCATCATGTCTCAAGAGAGCGAATTTTTTTGCTGGATTTCCTGCATACAAACAGTTTGCTTGTACATTTTTATTAACCACACTGCCTGCTCCAATAACAGCACCTTCAGCAATACACACTCCTGGTAAAATAATCACACCTGCACCAATCCAGACATTATTTTCAATATTTACATTAGAAGCATAATTTTTTTTATCCAACCGTTCTTTTGGTGAAGTGGCATGATTGATTGTTAGAATTTGTACATTGGGCCCAATCAAGCAATCATCACCAATTGTAATCAAACCACCATCTAATAATGTGCAATTGATATTAATATAGACACGTTTGCCAAGAGAAATTTTATCTGCATAGTCACAATAAAATCCTTGTTCAATAAAAACCTCTTCACCACAACTTGAAAATAAGGTTTTTAATCGTGTTAAATTACCCCGAGAAGGGCTTCGACTGAATTGCCGACAAGTATCATGAACTTGATTTCGATGTTTGATCAGTTCAGGCGTCAAGCTATTAAATATCATATTGCTGGCTTCCATACTTGCACCATTTCTGTATTCTCTGGAACTCTATGTTGATAGGTGGCACGTTGATAGGCCTGCTCATAAAACTCTTTTTGTTTTGCTATGTCAGTACATAGCTTTTCAGTATTGGGACGTTTTCCTCCCCGACCTAAATCCAGTCGATCAGCATCCCAACAAGTTCTCACGGTAATATCACCATCAACCATACCTTTACTATGATCTTCACAAGCAAGCATCAGTAATGCTTTTTCAGCGGTATTGAGCCCGAGTAAATCTATGGGTAACGAGTCAATAAATTGTGCTGCTCGCTCTCCGTGATCCGGATCATTAAAATCAGCTTCTCGTTTCACATCATGTAAAAATGCAAATAATTCAACAACTCGCTGATTCGCACCATTTTGTTTAGCAATGAGTAAACCATTCACTCGCACTCTTGCCCAGTGAGAAACGCCATGTACACCCTTCCAGTTGAGTTGAAAGGTCTGTTTAATTATTTGTATCAAATCTTGACTAATCATCGTTTTTTTCATCTAGCTCATTGCTAAGCATTCTTTCTTCAACACCACTACTTACATCACTTCCTAGTTGATAATATAACGAGTGATCCCTATTATAGAAAGGATATTCTACTTTTTTCACAGACTTTTTTGGGTAATATTATGTCAAAACACTATGATCTAATCTCTATTGGCGCTGGCAGCGGTGGTCTTTCAGCAGCAGAGCGTGGCGCTCAATATGGTAAAAAATGTGCCATTATAGAAAGCAGCAAAGTGGGGGGCACTTGTGTCAATATTGGTTGTGTTCCCAAAAAAGTCATGTGGAACGCAGCCAATCTAGCTCATGGTATGGCAGATGCCCGAGATTATGGTTTTGATGTCACCAATAACGGGCTTAACTGGAGTAAGCTGATCGAACAACGCGAAGGTTATATCTCAGGAATCACGAACTGGTATGGAAACTACCTCAGTGATTCAAACATTGATTATATTAATGGCAAAGCACGTTTCGTTAATGCAACAACTATCGAAGTTAATGGCGAACTCTATACTGCCGATCATATTGTTGTTGCTCCTGGCGGATATCCTATTACACCAGATATTCCAGGTGCTGAGCTGGGTATGACCTCAGATGGTTTCTTTGCCCTAAAAGAACAGCCCAAACACATCACCATCGTTGGTTCTGGTTATATCGCCGTTGAACTGGCAGGTCTAATGAGCAGTCTTGGCAGTCAAGTGACTCTTTTAATACGTAAAGGGCATGTACTAGGCCAAATGGATTCTATTTTGACCGGCACACTCGCCAAAGTCATTCAGGATGATCCAAATATCGTCTTACTCAGCACCACTGAAGTTGAATCCGTTGAGAAAAATGAACAAGGTCAACTCACTCTTCATTGTACAAACAATCAACAAGTGAATAATGTCGACGCCCTTGTCTGGGCCATTGGCAGAGCTCCCAATACTGCTGATCTTAATCTGGAAGCTGCTGGTGTTGAAATGGATAGCCGCGGATATATACCCAGTAATGAATATGAGGAAACAAACGTCAAAGGCATTTATTCTTTAGGAGATGCAAATGGTAAAGCCTTTTTAACACCTGTTGCTATTGCCGCCGCCAGACGTTTATCAGATCGTTTATTTAACAATATGAAGGATCGAAAACTGGATTATAGCCTGATCCCTACCGTTGTGTTTAGCCATCCTCCCATTGCCACTATTGGTTTAACTGAAACAGAAGCACGTAAATCACATGGTGATGCAGTCAAAATCTACAGCACCAGTTTTACACCAATGACTCATGCATTCACTGAACATAAAGCTCCTACAGCAATGAAACTGGTTTGTATTGGCGCTCAGGAAAAAATCATAGGTTGTCATATTATTGGCCCTGGTGTCGATGAAATGATGCAGGGTTTTGCAGTCGCAATAAAAATGGGAGCCACCAAAGCAGACTTTGATAACACTATTGCTATTCATCCTTGTAGTGCAGAGGAACTGGTCACCATGCGTTAATGATGACCTTTAAAGAAGTACCAGGGAAAACTGAATGAGTATTCGACAATTTAAACAATACACTCCCAATATTGGCAAAGATGTTTTTGTCGATGAGTCTGCTCAGGTCATAGGTCAGGTTTCTATTGGCGACAATAGTTCTATCTGGCCCAATTGCACCATTCGTGGTGATGTTAACTGGATTAAAATTGGTGCCAACACCAACATTCAGGATGGTAGTACTCTGCACGTGACACATGATCATAGTAATAAACATCCAGGCGGTTTTCCTTTAAGCATTGGGAATCAGGTTACCATTGGTCATAATGTTGTCTTACACGGTTGTACAGTAGAAGATAATTGTCTGGTTGGTATGGGAGCCATTATTCTGGATGGTGCTCATTTAGAAAAAAATGTTTTTCTAGGGGCTGGCGCTTTAGTTTCACCCAATAAACATCTTGAAAGTGGCTATCTTTATGTTGGCAGTCCTGCCAAAAAATTACGAGCCCTCACAGAAGATGAAATTGAAGGACTACAGTATTCCGCTGATCATTATGTGAAGTTGAAAAATGAATATTTGTAACAAGCCAATTTTAAAATATAACAGCTAATAGTAATCCTAATATTTTTTTAATCATTAAATTAAATAAAATCAGACCAATTCACACACACTTAATGTCTCTTCTATTGTTGCTTGCCTTATAAGATCTGTCGTTTTTGAAAGATTGAGCTTTTCAAAAATTTTTATGCGATGGTTCTCAACCGTTCTATGACTAATATTCAATAGTTTACCTATAGCTATTGCTGACTTCCCTTCTGTGAGTAATATTAATATTTGTTTTTCGCGTTGAGATAGATTTTCAATATTTTTCCGATAGTTCAAAGCTGACTTCACCAAAGGCTGTGTTTTACAATCTTTTTCAATTGCTTTTTGAATCAGATCAATAAACTCAATATGATTAAAAGGTCTTTTAACAAAAGCATAAGCTCCTTGGTTCATCGCTTTTATAATAAGCTTAACATCCTCTCTCGATGACATAAACAAACAAGGTTTATGAATCCCCATCTGTTTTAACTTTGCCATAAGCTGTAGACCATTCATTTCAGGTAAAAAGAAATCAAAAAGAAAACAGGAAGGTGGAGTTACAGGTAAATTAAACAAAAAATCTTCAGGATTCTGATAATCAACACTAGAGATATTAACTGAATTCAATAACTGCTTGATCAGACTGTTGGTTACCTCTTCTTGATGCACTATATAAACAGTTGGTGTTATGTCCAGCAACTTCCACTCCAATGTAATTTCAAAAATGGCAATTTAATTAATAATATCATCAAGATAAGAAAATAAAATAGGTGTATATACTCATAAAAATAAGTAATGACACTCTTTCTATAAAATAAACAGGTGATAAAATGATATCAATAATAAAAATAAATTCAGACTAAGCAAAAAGGAAAGCTGCTTAATATTCATATTGTTAATGGAAAACATACATTTATTACAAAGCATGATTTATCATAATGAATACAAATATTCCTGAGCGTCCGTTAACTCTCGATGAACTTCGCCGCAAAGCAGAAATTAAATCACAACAAACAATAGGTGAACCTTCCTTTCTTGATAATGCCAACCTTTCATCCGATCAATTAAAACCCCTCATACACGAGTTAAAGGTTTATCAAGTTGAGCTGGAAATGCAAAATGAAGAACTACGTAGAACGCAAACCGTACTCAATAATTCCAAAAATGAGTATCAGGAATTATTTGAACTGGCACCAGTTGGCTATTTTACATTGAATGAGAAGGGGATAATTCAAGAACTTAATATGACTGCATGCAGGCTTTTAGGAATTGAAAAATCAAATGCTCTTAAAATGCCTTTTTCTCAATTTGTCAGTGATAAATATAAAGGCTTATATGCACAACATCTAAAATTTGTATCAAAACAGCAGAAATCTCGCCAGGATCAAATTCAACTTCTCCGTTCTGATGGCCATAAATTCCATTCTCTCATCGAAACAATGTCCTATCAAAAAACAAATCTAACTTCAGATTACTTTCGCCTGGTTCTTACAGACATTGATGATATACAAAAAATGCGCCTGAAAGAAAAGTTAGCTGCTACTATTATTGAGAAAAGTGTTGAAGGAGTCGTTGTTACTGATCCGCATGGAGTTATTTTGAGTGTCAATACAACATTTACTCTTATAACAGGCTACGATGAGTACGAGGTACTTGGTCAATCTATTAGTATTATAAGTTCAGGTAAACACGGTAAAGAATTTTACGAGATTTTATGGCAGTCCATTCGTACTAAAGGTTTATGGGAAGGTGAAATTTGGAATAAACGTAAAGATGGTGAAGTGTATCAGGAATGGCTGGAAATCAATGCTATAAAAGATGAGCAAAATAATATTACTCATTATGTCGGTCGATTCACAGATTTATCGATGTGCAAAAAAGCAGAAACTCGCCTACATTTTCTTGCTCACTTTGATACATTAACCAAATTACCCAACCGAACACTATTTTATGACCGATTGAATCAAGCTATTAATCAAGCTGATCGGCTTAAAAAAAAGGCAGTGGTTTTTTTTATGGATCTCGATGGCTTTAAAGCTGTAAATGATTCATTAGGACATGATGTTGGTGATTTATTACTTAAAACTGTTGCAAAACGTTTAAAATCTCTGGTTCGAAAAGTTGACACTGTATCACGCATAGGTGGTGATGAATTCACTATTATCGCTAATGATGTTGAAAAGCACGAGCAAATTACTATTTTAGCAGAAAAAATTCTTAAAGCATTTGTCGAACCATTTATTATAGAAAATCGAAAACTGTATAGCAGCACCAGTGTCGGTATTTCAGTATTTCCAGATGACGGTTTAAGAGGTTCGGATTTATTGAAGTATGCTGATACCGCAATGTACGAAGCCAAGGAAAGTGGTCGTAATCAATATTGTTTTTATACGAAGCAAATGGGATTACTTGCCAGTAATCGAATGCAGCTAGAACGAGAGTTGCGAAATGCCATTGATAATAATGAATTAGTATTACATTACCAACCTCAATATAACCTTAGTTCTGGTGAATTATGCGGATTAGAAGCCCTTATTCGCTGGTATCATCCCAAACGTGGATTAATTCCTCCAAGTGAATTTATCCCTCAAGCTGAGAAAACAAATTTAATTATTCCGCTGGGTGAATGGGTGCTCAATAAAGCATGTGAACAAGGTGGAAAATGGTTTAATGAAAATAAACAACAAATTCGAATTGCCGTTAATATCAGCCCAAAACATTTTCAGAAGAAAGGTTTTGAAAAAATTGTTGCTGAAGTTATAAGACTAAACAATTTTAAGGGACAATGGTTGGAACTTGAGATCACTGAACAAAGCTTAATGAATGATGTTAGTTATATGATTGATATATTTCAGAAGATAAAAGAGCAGGAAATTACTTTGGCAATTGATGATTTTGGTACTGGCTATTCCTCAATGAATTATCTAACAAAATTTCCAATTGATACCCTCAAAATTGATCAACGATTTATTCAAGACTTTGATCAGGATGATGAACATCAGGCAATTACTTCTGCCATTATAGCAATGGGGCATGGCTTAGGTCTGAAAGTATTGGCGGAAGGAGTAGAAACAGTTGAACAAGAACAGTTTTTACAAAAATTAAAGTGTAATGAAGTTCAAGGTTTTTTATACAATAAGCCAATGACTGCAGAAGAAATATCAATAATTTTAAAATAATAATATATAAATTGAGAGCGACATAATGAGCAAAAAGCCATTAACAGAACAAATGGATGAGATAGATAACACCACAACAATCATAGATGAAAATTTATCAGATTATATTGTTGGCATTGGTGCTTCAGCTGGTGGC
>JAPHSW010000110.1 GCA_026196615.1 Gammaproteobacteria bacterium
GCTCCGGCTTTTGCAAAAATGGGCCTAAGTATTGCTGTCATTGAGGCGCATCCATATCAACAGCAAAAAAATCAACCCAGCTTTGATGATCGATGCCTGGCTTTAGCCTGGAGTTCCAGACAGATTTATCAATCAATGGGCCTATGGGAAAAACTGTCTCAATATGATGATGGTGGTTTTGAAGCCATCAAGCATATCCATATATCCGATCGAGGACATATGGGAGTGACACGACTTGATCATAAAAAAGAAGGTGTTCCTGCATTGGGTTATGTTGTTGAAAGCCGAGTGATTGGGGATGTCTTAATTGAGCAGATGAAGAAGCAAGACAACATCCAAATTTTTAGCCCGGCTGTTATTGAGCACTTTGAAACTTCGGTTGATGATGTCAAAATTCGTTTACAACTATCAGATAATAAGTCATCTTCAAACAAATCATCTATTAAAAATCTCAGTGCTCGACTGATGATCATTGCCGATGGCGTACATTCTAAAACCCGGGAAGCATTGGGTATACAAATTAACCAGAACTCTTATGCTCAAACGGCTATTATTGCTAATATAGAAACGGAATTACCTCATCAAAATATTGCCTATGAACGCTTTACCGATTCTGGCCCTTTGGCGGTATTACCACTAACGCGTAATCGCTGTTCATTAGTTTGGACAGTAAAAGATGAACAGTTGGAAGATATCATGGCACTGGATGATGATGACTTTGTACAAGCATTACAGCAACGCTTTGGTTATCGTTTAGGACAAATTAATAAGGTGGGTAAAAGAGCCTCATATCCTCTGGTGTTAATGACTGTTGACAGTAAGACATTAGCCCATCAAAATCGAGTAGCCTTAATTGGTAATGCCGCTCATGGTGTACATCCAGTAGCAGGCCAGGGATTTAATCTGGGACTTCGTGATATTTCTGCTCTGGCTGAATTAATTGTGACTGAAATGCAAACTTATAAATCAGGTGATCCAGGTAATATGGATTTATTAAGTGCTTATTGGCAGTGGCGTCAGGCAGATATTCGTCAGGTGACAACAATCACCAATAGTTTGATCAAACTTTTTTCTAACCATTCAACTGCGTTAGCTGTGCTGAGAAATTCAGGTTTGTTTGTGACAGATATTATGTCACCTTTAAAACATGTCATTGCTCATGAAGCAATGGGTACTGGTGTGCTACAGGGAAAAATGAGCAAAATGGCTGTAGGGCGTTCTCTATCTTAGCGGTTAGCAGCGATGTTTAAAACCAAAAGTAAATAAAACATGACAAAAACCAAGACACAAGCAACGACAAAAGAAGACGAGAAATACTACGATATTATTATTGTTGGTGGTGGTATGGTTGGAGCGACTTTAGCGTGTGCTTTAGGAAATAGTTCACTAAAAGTTGCCGTGATTGAGGCGTATCAAAGTAACTTTGATTGGCAAGAAGGTTCCCATGATATTCGTGTCAGTGCCATCACACATGCAAGCCAACATATTTTTGAAAATCTGGGGGTGTGGGAAAGTATGCAACACGATGGTGTGACAGCATATGATAAAATGCATGTTTGGGATGCAACGGGGCAGGGACAAATTCATTTTGATAGTACTGAAGTGGGTCAAGCTGATTTAGGACATATCATTGAAAACCGTATTATTCAAAAAGCAGTACAAAATCGTCTGTCTGACTTTGATAATGTTGATTTGTTAATGCCCGTTCAGTTGCAGTCAATGCAAATCAATGAGCAGGGAGTTGAACTGGCAACAACCGACGGTGTAAATTATACTGCCCAAATACTGGTTGGGGCTGATGGTGCGAATTCATGGGTAAGAAAGCAAGCTGGTATTACGTTAAGCAGTTGGGCTTATCATCAGAATGCCGTTGTTTGTAATGTGAGCACATCAGAGTCACATCAAAATGCCTGCTGGCAGCAATTTATGCCTGAAGGGCCTCTGGCATTTTTACCTCTGGCTGACGGGCAGAGTTCAATTGTTTGGTCAACGACAGAAGAAAAAGCAGAGTCATTGCTCAATATGGATGAGCAATCTTTTAGCCAGGAACTACAGGTCACTTTTGGCAGTTCTCTGGGGCGTATTCAACTCAGTTCCGAAAGAGGTGTTTTTCCGTTGCGTTTAAGACATGCTAACCAATACGTTCAGGAACATCTTGCTCTAATTGGAGATGCTGCACATACTGTACATCCTCTGGCGGGGCAAGGAGTTAACCTGGGGCTGTTAGATGCTGTTGTTCTGGCAGAAGAATTGCTTCGAGCACAAGAGAAGAAGCGAGGAATTGGTGCTTTATCAACACTTCGACGTTATGAACGACGTCGCAAAGGGGATAACATTGCTATGCTTGCTGCAATGGATGGCTTTAAACGTTTGTTTAGTAATGACTTCACACCACTAAAATTGTTACGAAACTCTGGACTCAATATTGCTGATAAATTTAACCCGTTAAAAAATATAATGATCAAGCGAGCTATGGGTTTGTTTGGAATGGGATTAAATGAAAAATTGCCTTACTTAGCGCGGCCCAATACTAAATCCTAGTGGCTTCTTTGTTCCCCTTTCTTTAATTTAGCGAAAACTTTTGTATTCGCTAAAGTCTATGAAATCAAAAGTTTATGTTGTTGAGTTATCTTAAAATTCAATGAATTTATTTATCACTAAAAATAATATAGAAAAAATTCAACTAAGAGACTAGAGTTATTATACAGAGCTAATAATATCAAAAATAAGGGGGGACGATGAGCAATAGGACCTATCGCTTAATTGTGGGAGCACTGCTGCTTGTTTTTTTATATTTTGATTTGAATTTTGGTATTTATGCATTGATTGTAGCCTTATTCATAGAAGGCTTTTCTAATTTTCTTATTCCAGATATTATTAATCGTATTCGATATGTTGATGGCCAATCAGGGAATGATGAAAATTTAGCACCCATTCAAAATAAATCACGTTTTTCTTTTTCTGCTGAAAGAGCATGGCGACTCGTTGTGGCATTAATGCTATTAATTGCCTTTGTTTTATTTAACTCAGACTTGAGTAATTATTTTCAAATCTTACCCTTAGATTTTATTGAGCAGTTTTCTTATATTAATTGGTTTTTTCCATGGTTTATGGGGTTTGCAATTTTTGGTGCAGGTATTAGTGGCGTGTGTCCTGTTCTCATTACTGTAAAATGGATCGGTTTTAAATAAATGACCCAAAACCGCTCAGATAGAGTATCTACTGATACTGAGAAAAAGATCTCTAATTCTTCTAAACATCAACCATTTGAGTTTGTATTACCGGTTAAAATTACTGGCGTTGTTTTTTGGGGGTTGGCACTGGTTGGTCTTATCATTGCTATTTTTTTACTCCAGGGAAAAGAGCAGGAATTGCAGACAACTTACCAAAGAAATATGATTTTATTTGCTGAGCAACTGGAGAAAGATCTTCCTAAAATTTTTTTTAATAAAGAATTTGGTAAAAGCGATATAGAACAAAAAAGATATGACACTAATAAAAGCTCTGATATTAAACAGTTTCTAGAACAAAACTTTTCACTCTATCGTAACCTGTATCATTTCAATTCTTTTAGTCTCCAATTTGATGGGCTTAATATAGACTTAGGTCAATCCATGGAAGGTGATGTTGCTTTTCAGACCATTGTGACAACTCCGTCATTTATTAATAATGGAATTACGAACTACCGCCTTACTATTAATTATCCTAATTTGGCTGAGGCTGTTATAACTGAGCGAAAAAATCTATTGATATCTATCGGGGCTCTGGTTTTTTTGTTTGGTCTTCTTTTACAAAAAGTATTGCAATATATTCTCAATAAACCTTTTTTAAAATTACTTAATTCTGCACAGCAATTTGCTCGAGGTGATACAACTGCTCGGTTTGATGAATCAACTTCTGATGAGTTTGGTTTTTTGTCAAAGTTTATTAATGAAGCATTAGATTCAATAGTACAACAGCAACGTGAGGTGTATCGAGCATTATCTCGTGCTAAAAAATCAGAGTTAGCATTGTTTAAAGAAAAAGAGTTAGCTGAAGTTACTTTGCATTCAATTACTGATGCTGTCATAACCACTGATAGTAAAGCTATAGTTAACTATATGAATCCTGTTGCGGAACGTTTATTAGGATGGAAAAAAGAAGAGGTGGGAGGACTTTTTATTGCAGATGTCTTTTGTATTGTCGATGAAGCAAGTGGTCATAATATTAATAACCCTTTGGTGGATTTATTAGTCAATGAAAAACCTGTTCAAGAAACTATTAAAGAAAATACTGCTTTAAAACATCGAGATGGAGAATTATTAAGTATTGAGTTATCTGTTGCTCCAATGAAAAATCAGGATAATAATGTGATTGGTGGAGTTGTTGTTTTTCAGGATGTGAGTGAATCTCGGCGAATGACTCGTCAGCTTTCTTTTCAAGCAAGACATGATGCATTGACTGGATTGTTTAATCGTAGAGTTTTTGAAAATCGTCTGGCTGAAATTGTTGAAGATGCAAGGGTTAATCATCATGAACATGTTTTATGTTACCTGGACCTAGATCAATTTAAAATTGTGAATGACACTTGTGGACACATGGCTGGAGATGAATTGCTACGGCAATTATCCGTTGAACTATCTAAAAGTGTTCGTGAATCTGATTTATTGGCTCGTTTAGGAGGAGATGAGTTTGGTGTCTTATTGGAGAAATGTCAATTAGAACAGGCAGAAAGTATTGCTAATAGTCTTAGGAAAAATATAAAAAATTACCATTTTATCTGGGATGCTCGTATCTTTGAAGTTGGTGTGAGTATTGGGGTTGTTTCGATCAATAAGAACAGTGAAAAAATATCAGATATTTTAAGTGCGGCAGACTTGGCTTGTTATGCTGCAAAGGATAGTGGGCGTAATCGCATTCATGTTTATCAGCCAACTGATGAAGAGTTGACAAAAAGGCATAGTGAAATGCATTGTGTCACAAGAATAAACAATGCATTGGAAGATGATTCTTTTATTATATATAAACAGCCTATTATGTCTTTAGGAACAGAAGTAGAAGATAGCGCTTGTGTACATTGGGAAGTTTTATTAAGAATGAAGAATCTTCAGGATGAAGTTGTTTCACCTAATGAATTTATTTCTGCTGCAGAACGTTATAATTTAATGCCTAAAATTGATCGCATGGTTATTCAAAAAGCATTTTCAGCAATGTCTGAAGGTTACTTTAATCAGGAAGGTTTTACAAATAAAATTGTTGGTATTAATCTTTCAGGTGATTCCATATGTGATGAAAATTTTCTTAGTTATATTAAAGACCAGGCCGAATTATATTCTATTAATTTTAAGGAAGTATGTTTAGAAGTTACTGAAACAGTTGCCATAGCAAATCTAGCAAAAGCAAACTGTTTTATGGCTGAATTAAATAATTTGGGATGTCAGTTTGCATTGGATGATTTTGGTAGTGGTTTAAGTTCATTCGGTTATTTAAAACACTTACAAGTTGATTACCTGAAGATTGATGGTACTTTTGTTAAAGATATGTGTAATGATAAAATTGATAGAGCTTTGGTTGAATCAATTAATCAAGTTGGACATATCATGGGTATGGAGACTATAGCTGAATGGGTAGAGGATGAATCAACTTTATTATTGTTAAAAGAGATGGGAGTGGATTATTCTCAGGGATATTATACAGGTAAGCCCACTCCACTGAACTAGCTAACTATTGCTTGAATACAACTACGTGAGTAACATCCAGAGTGATCCCCAATAGACTATTGAGAGGATGATTGTGGTGGCTTGGGGTGATACATAGGACGTTAGTATATTCATTGACTTTTAAGGTGTATAGAAATTCTGCACCACGAAACACCTTGTCTATAATTTCCAGTTGATGCTGACTATTATCATCATGAATTATGTCGTCTGGGCGGATTAAAACATCAACTGAAGAATTTTCCTGAAGGCTATCAGGTGTTTTTCCATGAATGATGCCCAGCTCTGTTTTTATTGTTTGATGATCTAATATCTTTCCAGGGATCATAACACCTTGACCAATAAAATTAGCAGCATAATGAGTGGAGGGTTGGTGATATAGATTATAAGGCGTATCCCATTGAATCATTTTTCCATTATGTAATAAACCTACTTTATCAGCCATAGCAAAGGCCTCATGTTGATCGTGAGTGACCAAAATAGCAGTAATGCCTTCATGTTTGATTATTTTACCTACTTCTGTGGCAAGTTGTTCTCGTAGTTCAACGTCCAGACTAGAGAAGGGTTCATCTAATAATAATAAATCAGGTTTGGGTGCTAAAGCGCGAGCCAGAGCAATGCGTTGTTGTTGACCTCCTGATAGTTGATGGGGGTATTTATGACCCAGTTCAGCAAGTCCTATCATCTCAAGCAGTTCATTGACGCGTTGAGCAGCAGCTTTTTTGCTGAGATGAGATAGACCAAAGGCTACATTTTTATTAACATTGAGATGAGGGAAAAGAGCAAAATCTTGAAAAACCATTCCAATATTACGCTGTTCTGGTGGTATTTTTATGAGATTATTATTCATAATATTATTACGAATTTTTATTTGTCCTTGATCAGGGATTTCAAAACCAGCAATACTACGTAATAGAGTTGTCTTCCCACAGCCACTAGACCCTAGCAAGCACCCTATTTCACCTTCTTGTAATTCAAGATCAATCTCTTGTATAACCGCATGAGCACCATAACTAAGAGAAATATCATTAAGTTGTAATAAAGGCTTAGTCATTGATTTTTTTCTCGTTTTTATTCGCTGAAGGCTCATTCTTGGCTGAAGGCTCAAACTGATTTTTAGTAATCGCTAAACTGAGTAGAATCACAGGGATAATACCAGTTAATACAATCATTATTGCTGCACTTGAAGCATCAGCAAGACGTTCATCGGCAGCTAATTCATAAGCTCTTACAGCCAGCGTATTAAAATTAAATGGGCGCAAAAGTAAGGTAGCTGGCAACTCCTTTAACACATCAACAAATACTAAAAGAATTGCTGTCAGCAAAGTGGTTCTCATAATAGGAATGTGAACCTTCTTTAGAACTTGCAAAGGTTTGTATCCCATCGAGCGAGCCGCATCATCCATAGATGGTTTTATTTTCCCTAAAGATGATTCAACAGAACCAACAGACACAGCCAGAAAACGGACCAGATAAGAAAAAATCAGAGCAAATAGACTACCAGAGAGAATCAATCCAGTTGAAAAATCAAACTGATTTCGTGCCCAATTATCAATTGTATTATCTACCCAGGCAAAAGGAATGACTACTCCAATTGCAATGACAGTACCTGGAATTGCATAACCCATTGAAGCAATACGTACCATAAAGCGAATAAAGGGAGTATTGTTCAATCGTTGGCCATACCCCATAAATAGAGCCAATATTAAGGCTAGTAGTGATGTGACAAAAGCTAAAGATAGGCTGTTTATCACCAAAGCATAGAAATCACTATTAATCATTTCTTCGGCGGTTTCTATTGTCCAGGCTAATAACTGTAGAAAGGGCAAACCAAAACCAAGAAGCAGTGGTATAGCACAGGCAATAAAGGCAATCCATCCCTGTTTAAAAGACAATTGAATACGCCTTGCATGAGCCTGACGTCCAATATGTTGGTGATAGCGTGCCTGGCGACGAGAAAATCGTTCAATTATAATTAGCACAAAAACAAACACTAGTAGCGTAGAAGCTAATTGGGATGCCGCGCTTGCATCACCCAGCCCAAACCAGGTACGAAAAATACCAGTGGTAAATGTGGTGATACCAAAATATTCAACGGTACCAAAATCAGCCAGAGTTTCCATAAGTGCTAAAGATAAACCAGTAATAATTGCGGGTCTGGCCATAGGCAGAGCAATAGAAAAAAAGCTTCTCCAGGGACCTAAGCCTAAAGAACGACTGGCTTCAAGAGTGACGCTGGACTGTTCCAGAAAGGCTGCTCGGGTGAGTAAATAAACATAAGGGTAGAGTACTAGAGAGAGCATCATCATGGCACCACCGATAGAACGGACTTCTGGAAACCAGTAATCCCTTAGTCCCCAACCAAAAAACTCTCTAATGAAGGTTTGCAAAGGGCCGGAAAAATCTAACATGCCTGTATAAGTATAAGCAATGATATAAGCAGGTACAGCCAGTGGTAATAGTAAAGCCCATTGAAAAATTTTACGTCCAGGGAATTCACAGATACTGGTGAGCCATGCTGTTGTAATACCAATGCTTAACGTACCGAAGGTGACGCCAAGCATCAGTAATAGAGAATTGCTAACATAATCAATAAGAACGGTATCAACTAAATGCTGCCAAACATCATTTTGTTCCTCAAAGACAAAACTGATGACAGTAATAACAGGCACAGCAAATAATAAGGTGATTAGTGTCACCCCAAACTGCCAGCGATTAGTGATAGTTTTTAACCAATTCAAATGTTTAAGATACCTGATTTTGAATCAGTGAAGAGCTTTCAGGTAATACCTTTACAAAAACTCTTATTTCCATCCAGCACGATCCATAATTTTAACGGCCTCTGCGTTATTAACACCTAACTGATTCAGGTTAATTGTATCAGCCTTAAAATCTCCCCAGCTATTAAGTAAGTCACTAGCAGGGACATCTTTGCGGACAGGATATTCAAAATTAACATCAGCATACCAGCGTTGAGCTTCTTTAGTTGATAAAAACTCAATCAGCTTTTGGGCATTGGCTTTATTTTTTGCATATTTTGTCACTGCAGCGCCACTTACATTCACATGTGTGCCGCGAGAGTTTTGGTTTGGCCAAAAAATAGCAACTGCTTCAGCTGCTTTTTTCTGATCGGCTTTTTTACCTGTGATCATCTTACCGAAATAATAGGTATTAGCAATGGCTATGTCACATTGACCTGAAGCAGCGCCTTTGATCTGATCTCGATCTCCACCCTTGGGTTTACGAGCAAAATTCTTAACAAAACTGTTGGTCCATTGTTGGGTTTTTTCAGCACCATTGGCTGCTAACATTGATGCAACTAATGATTGATTATAGATGTTATTTGATGAACGAATACAGATGCGATCTTTGAATTTTTCATCAGCTAGAGCTTCATAAGTAGATAGCTCATTGGCTTCAATTGCACCTTTAACATAAAAAATAGGTCTGGCGCGCATTGATAAACCATACCAGTAACCTTCAGGATCACGTAAGTTTTCTGGGATGGCTTTATTCAATTCATCTGATTTTATGGCTTGTAATACACCAGCAGATTTTGCGCGGTACAAACGACCTGCATCGGTTGTAATAAAGACATCGGCATGAGTATTTTTGCCTTCAGATGTGATTCTCTGTAGTAGAGCGTCTGCCTTTCCTGTAATTAGATTGACTTTAATACCAGTTTGTTTGCTGAAAGTATCAACAATAGGCTTAATCAGAGCTTCTTTTCTCGCAGAATAAAGATTCACTTCTCCTTCACTTGCAAGAACACTTTGAGAAAAGGAGGATGCTATGAGGGCACCAGCGAGTATTGTAGAAAAAAAAGTTGTATTGTGAGATAGCACTTTATTTTTCTTTTTTAAGTGGTTATTGAAAAACATTTTAGACCCCGTGTTATTTTATCATTGGGTCAATTTTATATAAATATAAATCTAATTGCAAATGATAATGTTTATCATTAATTTTTATTCGGCTGGTTTTTTACATTTTTAACATACTCAATTACTATTGCTGTTAAAAAATTGGGCAGATAAAAACTGCTTAGATAAGATACAATATCCTTCATAATATGCTTTCTATTTTTCCATTCACTTTGAACTGATATTATGAACCACTTTGAACCCATGACTGATTCAACATCTTTGATTGTTTCAAATCAGGTAGTAATACCTGATGATGAAATTGAAATGAATTTTATTCGTGCTCAGGGAGCGGGTGGGCAAAATGTCAATAAGGTCTCAACTGCTGTTCATCTGCGTTTTAATATCAAAACCTCATCTCTTCCTATTGCTTATAAAGAAAAACTCTTGCAGTTTAAAGATCACCATATTACAACTGAAGGTATCATTATTATTAAAGCTCAGCGATTCCGTACTCAGGATAAAAACAAAGAGGATGCACGGCAACGACTGCTTGAAATTATAAAAAAAGCAATGCTTACCAAGAAAAAGCGCAGGTCAACAAAACCAACTCGAAATTCTCAACGACGACGTATGGACAACAAGTCCAAACAGGGAAAACAAAAAGCTCTGAGACGTAAAGTTGACTATTAAGGTGTTTTGTCCAAATGGACATGGGTTGCTGAATTTTGAAAAAAACGGTATTATATCTCCTCGACGCACATCTATATGGGAGAGTATGGTTCTATTTTGAATCATCACCGAAGGCGCAACACACCCGGAAACGCTCAGGTTTCAGAACTATATAGGTTTAGGAATATCATTTATTGATTCAGTTCCTCGTTGACTCTGGAGAGAGGTTATCTTAATCCACCGAAGGGGCTCAAGCTCTCAGGTTAATTGGACAGAGGGGTGCTTAAATACATCAGCCAGGCTGATGATTAATTAGCACGTTTCTATCAATATTGAGATTGGGTAAATGAGTTCAGAGCTAACTGTACAAAAAGAGTCGTCAAAAAAGTCAAGTTCACCAAAGAAAACGCCTGCACAACGCATAATCCCTGTTTTTGATCATTCAGATAAGCCGAATTCAAGTCGCATGCCAACTTATATTCGTCAGGCTTTAACTGATAAGACCCACTTTGCTTCCACCGCGGCCAGTGTACATGAAAATAAGCTGGTTACTGTTTGTGAAGAAGCCCATTGCCCCAATCGAAATGAATGCTGGAATCGTGGTACTGCAACCTTTATGTTACTGGGAGACACCTGTACCCGTGCCTGTGCTTTTTGTGCAGTGAAAACGGGACAACCCGATAAAGTTGATCAATCAGAACCCCTAAGAATTGCACAAGCGGTTGCAGAAATGGAACTGGACTTTGTTGTTCTCACTTCAGTGAATCGTGATGAACTGCCTGATGGCGGAGCAACCATTTTTGCAGAAACAATGATTGAACTGAGAAAAATGAATGCATCTATTGGGGTTGAATTTTTAACACCTGATTTTAGAAACTGTCAACAAAAAGCGGTTGACATTATTACCCAGGCAATAAAGAACTCGCCTTATACTGCTCAGGATGATGATAAGGATATTAGACTGATATGGGGACACAATATTGAAACAGTGCCCTCTCTCTATAAAGAGGTCCGGAAGGGCAGTAAATATGAGAGATCATTAGAAATGCTTCGTCTGGCCAGTGAAGTTGATCAGGTTGAAAGTAAATCATCTATTATTCTTGGTCTGGGTGAAACAGAAGAGGAAGTGTACCAGGTAATGCAAGATTTACGTGCTAATCACGTGAGTCGAATAGCACTTGGGCAATACTTAAGGCCAACTCGATACCATTTACCCGTTAAAGAATACCTGTCATTAGAGCAGTTTTCAGATTATGAAAAAATGGCTAATGAGCTTGGATTTAACTGGGTTAAGTCAGGCCCTATGGTACGTTCATCCTATCATGCTGAAGATTGACTGAGTTCAATCTGACGATAATCTAAAACAAAATTTATTACGCTTACGTTTGTTACTTTGTATATGCAAAATAAGCGCGTAAATTTTGTTTGTTGAAGGTTTTTAAACTTTTTTTAACCAAATACGGCAATTAAATATGACAAATACGGAACTTAAAGAAACACCTATCATTAAAGCTCATCAGGATATGGGCGCTAAATTGGTTGATTTTGGTGGCTGGAACATGCCCATCCACTACGGTTCGCAACTTGATGAACATCATCAGGTTCGAAAAGATGCAGGTATGTTTGATGTCTGTCATATGACCATAGTTGATTTACGTGGCTGTGAAGTGATTGATTATTTGGCAAAATTAATGGCCAATGATGTCGCAAAAATTGCTGATAAGCCAGGTAAGGCGCTTTATAGCTGCATGTTAAATAATGAGGGTGGTGTGATAGATGATCTGATTATTTATTTCATGGAATCTGCCTGGGTGAGAGTGATTGTTAATTCTTCAACAAGAGAAAAAGATCTGGCCTGGATGCGTAGCCAGATTGATAATATGGCAGTGGATCTGACAGAACGTGACGATTTGGCAATGATTGCAGTACAAGGCCCCAATGCCCGAGAGTTTGCGGCAAAAGCATTGGGTGATGAAATTGCAGGAGCTCAGGAGTTAAAACCATTTAATGCATTATTAATTAACTCTGGAAGTGATAACGAGAGATTTGTGGCCCGCACTGGCTATACCGGTGAAGATGGCTATGAAATTGTTTGTCCAAATTCACAAGCAGAACAAACATGGCGTTTATTAGCTGATGCTGGCATTAAACCTTGTGGATTGGGTGCCAGAGATACTTTAAGGCTTGAAGCCGGTATGAACCTCTATGGTAATGATATGGATGAAACTCAATCACCTCTTGAAAGTGGTTTAAGCTGGACTGTTGATTTTAGTAATGAAAATCGCCATTTTAATGGCAGAGCAGCACTGGAAAAACAAAAAGAAGACGGATTAAAATATAAGTTTGTTGGTCTTATCCTTGAAGGTAAAGGTGTTTTGAGAGCACATCAGGGCGTTTTAGTTGAAGGCTCAGAAAATGCTGGAGAGTTGACTAGCGGTACATTCTCTCCGACAATGCAAAAGGCTATTGGTTTTGCCAGAGTACCAGTAGAAGCCAATGAAACCTGTCAGGTTGAAATACGAAAGAAGCACCTAAATGCAAAGATTGTAAAGCTGCCATTTGTGCGAAATGGAAAAGTGCTAGTTGACTAAATAGAATTGATTTAAATTAAATGAACAATAATCCAGGTAGGTTAAAAGCCCTTCTGGAATGTATCCATAAATTAAGAAATATAAGGAAAATAAAATGAGTGATATCCCTCAAGAATTAAAATATACAAAATCTCATGAATGGATCCGTGTCGAAGATGATGGTTCACTGACGGTTGGGATCACTGAACATGCACAAGGTTTATTAGGTGATATGGTTTTTGTTGAGCTGCCTGATGTTGGTGATGAATTTGAAGCAGAGCAGGATTGCGCGGTTGTTGAGTCAGTAAAAGCAGCATCTGATATTTATTGTCCTGTTGAAGGCGAAGTCGTTGCCGTAAATGAAGAACTTGAAGATGCTCCAGAACAAATTAATGTGAATTCTTATCACGAAGGTTGGATTTTCCGTATACAACCTCTGAAAGAAAATGATTTGGATCATTTAATGAGCCCAGATGAATATGCAGAGCTGGTTGAGTCTGAGTCACACTAATTGCAGACTGTTTTCTATAAATTATTGTACTACTCAGCGTGTTTAGATTTTACCCGATTTCTGCGTTATTTTCGTACTCAAATGGTCACATATTCATATATGATCATACAACGCCTGTGGCACCCATAAAGAGCCGTATGAAAATGCCTTGAACTCAGGCAAAATCTAAACACGTTGAGTAGTTACAAATTATTTTCTATAGATAAATAAACTTTGATAATAAATTGAGATAAAAAATGCCCTATATACCTCATACACCTGAAGAAGTGAAAGAGATGCTTAGCACCATCGGTGTAGAAGCCATTGATGACTTATTTGATGAAATTCCACAGGAATTACGTAGCACGAGCCTGAATGCTATCCCTGAGGGACGTTCTGAAATGGCGATACAACGCCTGTTATCTGAAAAGGCGATGTTGGATGGTACACCAATGTGTTTCGCTGGAGGTGGGGCATATGAACATCATATTCCTGCTGCATTATGGGAAATTGCCACACGGGGTGAATTTTATTCGGCTTATACTCCTTATCAGGCAGAAGCAAGTCAGGGAACGCTGCAAGTTGTTTATGAATTTCAAAGTATGATTGCCAGCTTGACAGGGATGGATGTATCTAACGCTTCTTTATATGATGGCGCGTCAGGTTTAGCTGAAGCGGTTTTAATGTCAGTTCGTGCGAATCGAAAAGCAAAATCAAAACGTATATTGATGCCAAAAAATGTGTCACCTGTATATCGTCAGGTGGTTGAAACCATAGTTAAAAACCAAAATATTACACTAGAACTCATTGATTTTGAAAGTACTTCAGGTACTATCGATATGAGTCAGTTGACAGCTCAGTCTGAATCTTTTGCTGCTCTTGTGATACCACAGCCTAATTACTTTGGGAATCTTGAAGATGTGCATCAATTAACGGATTGGGCACATGAGAATGGTGGACTGGTGATTGCTCAGGTGAATCCTACGGCTATGGCATTGCTTGA